>JAGMDA010000399.1 GCA_023128935.1 Candidatus Eiseniibacteriota bacterium
CGAGATCGAGTGCGGCCATCCGCTCCCGACGGAAGTTGATCTGGACCTCGGGGCTTCCATCTTCGAGGCTGCTGCGTACGTCGCGCAGTCCCGGTATCGCCTGCATCGCGAGCGCCAAGGTGGATGCATATCTGCTCAGCTCACCGAGGTCATGGCCATAAACGTGGACCTCAATCGGCGTCTTGAAGCTGAAGTAGGTAGGGCGCTTAAATGTGTACTTGACCTCCGGATCACGATTCAACCGGTCCCGCACGGCCTCGATCACCGCGCTCTCCTGGCGCCGGTCGCCGGGATCCTGGATCGCGAAGCTCAGCAATGCCACATTCTCGCGTCGCTCGCTGGCGGCCCCCCCGAGCTCAGAACTCACTCCCACATTCGCAAAGAGGCGTTCGATCCGGGGGTCGCCGGCCAGGTCCCGCTCGATGGCTTTCACCTTCCGTTCGCTCACGGCCAGTGGTGTGCCAGGCGGCATCTCGAGTTCGAAAGCAAACTCGCCTTGCGAAAAGGGCGGCACCAGCTCGATGCCCAGGCGTGGAATCAGGAGCAGGGCGGCAAGCGCCAGCGCGCCCGCGATCATCAGTGTGCGGGCGCGATGCCTCAGCGCACCCGCCAGGATACGCGGGTAGGTGCCGGCCAGCGCAGCCCAGACGCGGTCGAAGAGCGCCTGTACCGGGCGCAACGCAAGCCAGAGAAGCCGTCCAACCACGAAGGACAGCACGCCCTTGCCAGGGCGGGACAGACCCGTATCGGCGAACGCCGGTCGCACCTGAGCGGGGGCCCGAGCGCCGGCACCATCAGGTGCTTGGGTGGATGTCTCATCCGCCCCCTCGGGATCCCTCTGCCCGAGGCTGCAGAGCACCGGAATGAGGGTCAGCGCCGCCAGGAGGGAAACCAGAAGGGAGGAGGCGACTGTCAGGGCCTGATCCCGGAAGATTTGCCCAGCAATGCCCTCCACGAAGATGATCGGCAGAAAGACGGCCACTGTTGTAAGCGTCGATGCCGTCACCGCGCGCGAGACCTCGCTGGCACCGTCCCGGGTCGCTTCCCAGATCGAGCGGCCGCGGCCGCGGTGGCGGCTAATCGATTCAAGCACCACGATCGCGTTGTCGACCAGCATCCCGACCCCGAGCGCCAGCCCGCCCAGAGACATGATATTGAGGGAGACGGCCAGCTGCTGCATGGCGAAGAAGGTCGCCATGATCGAGAGAGGAATCACCAACCCAATGATCAGTGTGCTGCGCTGCTCCCTTAGGAACAGGTAAAGGACGCAGATGGCCAGGAGACCACCCAGGAGCGCATTCGAGCGAACCTCCCCAAGGGCCTGTTCAATAAAAGTCGACTGATCGAAAAGGACCTCGGTTTGAACACCCTCCGGCAGGTTCTCATCCAGCTGCGCAAGCCGGCGCTTGACATCCCGGGCCACCTGGACGGTGTTCGCGTGTCCTTCCTTATACAAGGCCAGCTCCACGGCCTCCTGGGCGTGCACTCGTGAGATGATCTCCCGCTCCTTGTAGCCGCGTGTGATCGTCGCCACGTCTTGGAGGCGCACCTGGCGCCCACTTTCCTCAAAGAGGATCGCTTGTCTAATGTCATCGATCGTCTGGAACTCATTCACTGTTCGAACGAGATATTCCGCCTCCCGATCCCGGAGCCGTCCGCCCGCGGCGTTCACGTTCTGGCTGTTGAGAAACAGGGAAACCGCTGAGATCGGCACACCAAGGGTTGCCAGTTTGCCCTCATCCACCTCGACCTGGATCTCCTCCTCCAGGCCGCCGCGCACGCGGACCGAGGCTACGCCCTCGAGTGACTCGAGATCCTTCTTGAGCACTCGGTCCGCAAGATAGCGCAGCGTGACGAGGTTTTTCTCGCCATAGAGGCCGATGCGCAGGATCGGGTCGAGCGATGGATCGTAGCGTAGCAACACAGGGCTCTCGGCGTCATCCGGTAGGTTGATGAGGTCGATTTTCTCGCGCACGTCGAGGGCCGCGTAATCCATGTTTGTCTTCCAGGCGAACTCCAGCGTGATCTCAGAGACACCCGGACGGGAGGCCGACCGCAGGTTGCGCAAGCCCTGGATCACCGAGACGGCTTCTTCCAGCGGTTCGGTGATCAGTTTCTCGACCTCCGCGGGGGCCGAATCAGCGTATGCAGTGCGGATGGTGAGAGTGGGATAGGAAATCTCCGGCAGGAGGTTGAGTGGCAGGCGGGAGAGGGCCACCAGCCCGAAGAGGACCGCCGCCAGGGTGACCATGGTCACAGTCACCGGGCGCTTCATCGACCCTTCTACGATCCTCATCAGAATGCACCCCCGGGGGTGGAATCGGCCACCGTTGCCTGTTCGCATTGGATCTCACGGATCTTCGAACCGGTCTTGAGCGCACCCTGACCCACCGTGACCACCTTCTCGCCGGCCTGGAGACCCTCAGCCACCTCCACCAGCGTGTGATTTGTAAGGCCGGTCACAACAGGAACCTTGATCACGCTGTCAGCCACCGCCTTGAACACATAGATCTCCCCGCCCTCTGGTACGAGCGCCCGCTTTGGGATGGTCAACACGTCCGGTTTGAGCTCCGTGCGGACCCTGACGCGCACGAAGGAACCTGGCTTGAGCCCCGGCGACATCCCCGAAACCTTGCAGGTGACCTTAACTGTCCCGGTGCGGGCATCGACCACGGGGGCCACGCGCAGCACTTCGCCTGAAAACCGCAGGGCAGGATCGGTGTTCGGGTTGATCACGACCTCCAACCCCGGCGTGATCTTCATCGCCTCTCTTTCAGGAAGGTGAATGCGCGCCAGGAGAGGATCTGTGTCCACGATGGAGAAGATGCTCGCCCCCGGCGCAACGGCTTGGCCAGGATCCACGAAGCGCTCCGCAATCAGCCCAGAGAAGGGCGCTAGGATGCGCGTATAGTCCAGGCGCAATTGGGCCGCCTTGCGCTGGGCTTGCGATTCCTCGAACCTGAACCGGGCATCGTGGAGGTCCTTTTCACTGGCCAGTTGCTCTCCGAAAAGCCCCTTGGTTCGCTCCAGATCCAGCTCCACGGCGCGAAAGCGGGCCTCGGCCTCCTCAAGGGTGACTTGCTGCACGGCACCATCCAGCACAGCCAGGACCTGCGCCTCCCGCACCCAATCGCCCTCTTCGACGTGGATCCGGAGGATTTCGCCCTCGATCTTGGCCAGGATCTCGGCACGCTTCTCCGCATCCAGTGTGGCGGTGGTTCCGAGATAGGCCGGCATGTCGGTGATCTTGACGTCGGCCAATTCCACCGGAACCACTTCCTCTTCCTCGTCGTCGTCCTTGTTGCGATTAAAGAGAGCCGCAAGGAAACCGCCTTTCGATTTCTTCTTGTCCGCGGCGGCGCTATCTGCCGCCGCGGCTTGCACAGCCAGGCTGTCTGCTTCCTCGCCTGACGCGCCGC
>JAGMDA010000004.1 GCA_023128935.1 Candidatus Eiseniibacteriota bacterium
CCATCTAGCGAGCCAGGACCATCTTTTTCATCGCGCGGAACCCATCGGTCCTCATTTCGTAGAAATACACTCCACTGCCGACTGGATTCCCTCTTTCGTCTTCACCATTCCATGCAACCACGTGCTCGCCCGCCGGCCGGAAGCCATGCGTCAGTGTTCGCACCTTCTGGCCAGACACATTGTAAACCGTCAAGTCCACTGTGCCTCCGCAGGGCATATCGAACCCGATACGCGTATCCGGATTGAACGGGTTTGGGGAATTCCAGCGCAAATGAGCTCTCTCCCACTGCTGACCCTCGTCCTCTTGCGCAACGATGTCTCCCGCGTTCACATAGAGCTTCGCCGTAACGTTCACCTCTTCTGTCATCACTAGGTTGCTTTCATTCGACAATACCGCATACCAATTCTCTGCACTGACCAGCGTGAAACTGACAGCTCCCTCGCTGCTCCCCTCCGCTATTTCGAACGCGCTGAAAGGCTGCCCTGCAGCATAGCTCGCGTAGTCCCCCTCATCGCAGATGAAGAAGTCAATGTGTCCCGGCGCTGTTCGATTAGAGAACTCGTTGCCATCGTCGAAATTCATTCCATAGAGGATCTCTCCCGACACGCCGTACTCCACAACAAGGCAGTATTCATCCAGGGGATTGGATGGCAGCGTATCGGGCGACACGTCAATCGCCGGCACGGTTCCGGGCAACGTTACATCCCAGTCATAGCACGCGCCCACGGCGGAATTCGTAATCACCGTTGTCATGCCACTGGGCGGGTAGTTCCCGATAGCGCTCGTGACCTGAGCCATGAAGTTACGGCTGTCTCCCAAGAGGAATTCCCGCTCACCACTCCAGTCCGTCCAGCCGGCAATGGCCCCCCAGCTCACGCAGGGGCTACTGTATATCTTGATCCTAGCGCCATCCACCGGCACTCCTTCCATGTCCTCCACATTGACTCTCAGCGTGCAGACTTCTGTGTATCGATCTGTCGTGTCCCAGATGAAGCTGTCACCGCGCCAATTGAAAGTCGCCGCGATGTTCCAACCCCAATTCTCATAGCCTTCCGGGTAGTCGATGTACGTATTGACAGGCTCCCAGGCAATCCAGCGCCGATCCCAGAATTCGTTTATCTTGTGGTTGTCGCTATACATCACATCAACCGCCGTGGGGATCAGCGCGGCACGCGCCGCCGCTGACGTGAGATACGAGTGCACGCTGCAGGTTCCGATGTGCTGCCTGTAGATCCGTACGGGCTGGTCGTGGTGCGGATAGGACTGGAAAGTCATCACATCCTGCATCCACTGCGTTAGGGCTCCCACGGCTCCATTGTCCACCGTGTTCTGCTGGCTCTTCCACAGGACTGCGCAGGTGTCCAAGCACGCTCGCAAGAGCGGGTAGCCCGCATCACTGTGGTTCATGAGAAAGTCCCGCCAGAAGACGCCCGTGGGCGGCGCCGCTGGGCCGCCGGTATTTGGATTGATGTAGTTGGGCACCTCCTTGTGCAGTTTCGGGTGCACGATGTACCAGTAGTAGTGATCGCGCGGCAGCTCGATCTCCACCACGCTTTCCCCTTCCTCCACCTGATAGACTGCCGTCGAGTAGTAGTCGCCCCCGTTCTCGTAGTCGACGATCTCCACGTATGGCAGAAATGCATCAATGGCATAGAGGGATTCAACGTTCTCCACAAGCACGTCCGGGTTCATCCAGGAACTGAGCGTCTGTGGGGCCAGGTGCGCCACTTCAAAGCAGATTTCATCCACGTACGGATCTACGGCATCCATGATCATGCCGGCATATAGATCCTGATACGTGTCCCCAAGGCGGCGGAAGTTGTCTCGCAGATCCATGCGGAGCCAGTCGGGTGCAACCTCCAGCGCCGCCAGCGCGTCCGCTGTAAGATTCTCCGCTGGCAGGCTCACATTCAGGGAGCCGGCCGTATAGCGGACCGTCACGACGCACTGCTCCCCGGCCGGAATCAATTGAGCAAATGAGCTAGAATCAACCAAGGCCCATTCCGCAGATGCCGTACCCACAGCTCCGATGCAGACTGCTGTCATCCAGACTGCTAGAACCCCCAAGGGCTGCGTTTTGCATTTCACGACCAACACCTCCCTGATCCTTACTCAAGATGCAGCCAGAGCGGAAGTATGTCGCCATGCTTCCACTCTGGCCTCCCGCATTGCCCCATACGCCCATCACTGCACTGGCGCTCGGCACAGGCGCTGCCAAGCCTGGCCGCGACCGCCCGATCGAAAGACTAGAGGTCCAGCGCGTCCGCGGCATCAAGCTGCCTGGGTCATTGGCCCCACAGGTATCTTGCTCCGCGATTCCCTATTTGAGGACCACGCACCTCCTCGTCTCGCTCCCTGCGCCGGCACTGAGGCGATAGAAATACAGGCCCGACCCTATGTCCCCCGTCTCCCAGACCGCGGAATGGTCTCCGCCGTCTTGGACTTCATCGACGAGGCTCTCGACCAACTTACCGGTAACGTCATAAACCTGGAGGGATACCCTGCAGCGCTGGGGCAGCGTGTAGGCTATCTGCGCCGCCGAGCCAATTGGATTCGGGCGGTTCTGTTGAAGCACCGCGTGACCAATCCCCAACCCGGTGTCGGGCTCATCATCAATGCCGCTCACATTAGGCTCACAGATAAACACGACCTCGCGCGTCTCGCCTTCCGCCAATGGCGCCTGACCCTGATGCCAGACATACATCAGAGCGAAGTTCTCCGTAACGACAACTGCCATCGCGTTCGTATTGAGAATCGTGACGCCCTCTGCCCGGAAGGGGAGTATTACTGCCGGATGACGCTCCCCCCACTTGCTCGTGTATCCTGGACTTCCCTCTCGATTCATGGTCATTCTGAAAGTGACCGTATCTTGTGCGCCACCGTGGGTAACAGTGAGTGCGGTTGAGAAGAGAGGCTCCCGGAAGATGCCCTCCTGCGACATGACGACCTGCATCCCCGGATCCCCATATAGGGCTGATCCGTTCAGGTCGGGCGGACTCGCACCTGGAGTGCTATTGACCTGGTCGAAGCGCAGCGCCTGGTTGGCAAGGAAGTACGCTTCCGCCCAGGTGTAATTCCTGGCCACTCTGTAGAAGTACGCCTTCGTTCCGCCATGCTGGTGGCAGGTAGCGCCTTCGGCGATGACATAGCCCGTGTACTGGTATGCACCGGCTGTGTGAATCCAGCATGGAGCCATGCAGCCGCCGTGGATGATCTTGCCGATGTAGCAATTCCCTAAGCCAAAAAAGATCTTGGGGTTGGTGGAATTGATATTGATGTTTGCTCCAGAGTACGGATCGCCGTACGCCTGGCCATTGCTGGAACGGAAATATCCTTCGAGACCTGATGTTGGATAGTGCAACTGCCATTGATTGTAGTTGCCGTGCCCGCTCGTATAGAAGATGTCTACCGGGTCATAGCCGAGTACGTCGATCCCTTCGTTGATCATCGTAACTAGCCATTCCGTCCTATCCGTGGGACCATCATAGAATGTGACCGGATCAGGAGAGTCAGGGTATTTGATGCTGTATTGACAATAGGTGGCCTCGTACGTACGGATTCCCTGTGTATAGTAATCCAAATCACAAGAGCCGGTTCCGCCGAGGACTGTCTTCACCTCAAATCCAGTAGGGCCGGTGACAAGATTCAGGGCATCTTGTGCATCGAAGCCAGTGATGATGCCCCAGATCGCGTCGCCATAGGTGTCGGGATCGAGGATTCTCACAATGGGCCACACGCTGCTCTGCACGAAACTCGGGGACGCGGTCGGAACATCACACACGAACCCGATGTGTGTTGGCTGGTATGCCGTCAAGTCAGCAAGCACATCATAGAGAGAGCTGGTCCAGATGAACAGCTCACTATCGTAGCGCGCCAGAAGCGCATCGGCTACCAGACGCCAGTCGGGATCATCGTAGGTTGATTGCTTGATCACCACCGCATAGGCCCGCGGCAGTTCCCGGCCCAATTCCAGGCCTTCGGTCTCACAACTGCCGGGTGACGCCTGTAGATACGCAGGCCAAACGCACAACAGGCAAAGCATGAGGATCTGGGAGCAAACGCATGCAGTTCTCATCTACTTCCTCCTTGGTTGCATTGAAGGGCTACAGGGAGCCGCGCCCGCGCCATGTCGGAGTCGGGAAGACATGACCACGCTGGCCAACTGTGGATCATTGTAGCAAAGACGCGCTGCGAAAAGAATCGATGAATGTTGCACGCTCAGCCAAGAGTCAAACAACTGTCACTGGGTCTTGCGCCTCATTGTTGAGCGTGGTAAGATCGAGATGGAAATAAGCTATTTCAATCGCATTCCGTGTCTCCAATAAAAAAGCATGCCATCCCCCCTGGAAGGCCCCGCAGTATACCGGCCAAGCAACACTTACCGACTGGGTCAAGCGCTGTGGAGGGTTCATCCAAGGGAGCGTGGTGACGCTAGATGTGGCTATGAAGCCTGTCGCCGGGGTTCGTCGTCCTCGGCGCCAGAGTGCCCTTCATCGGAGCCCTGCTCGTGGCCTTGCTCGGAGCCTTGCTCGAAGCCACGCTCGGGGCCTTGCTCGGAGATCGATATGTGCTTCTCGGCATCCCCGGCCCTGGTCCGGGACGCAGAAGGTAATTGCTCCTCGATGGCCGCCGCGAGACCCTCCGCGTCAATCGGCTTGGTCACATAGCCGTCCATGCCTGCATCGAGGCATTTTTCTCGATCCCCCTTCATGGCGTGCGCAGTCATGGCAATGATTGGCACATCGTGGCTGAGCACCTTGGATTGAGGGTCGCGGATGACCTTGGTTGCCTCAAAGCCATCCATCTCGGGCATCTGAATGTCCATCAAGACGACGTCGTAGGAGTCCCTCTCGAGTTCCTGAAGCGCCTTGAGACCGTTGGATGCCGTATCTACGTAGTGGCCCATGCGCTTGAGTACACGCAGAGCCACCATCTGATTGACCGCATTGTCTTCGACAAGCAGAATCCGGGGCCGGCGTCTTTTGCCCTCGGCCAGCGTGTTCCGGGGCACAAGCGGCTGCTGCGCTCCCTCGCGTTGCTCTGTGGCTCCATCCCGAACCGCAACCAAACAGTCGTAGATCTCCATCATCTTGACCGGTTTGGTGAGATAGCCCGCGAAGCCGGATGCATGGATCCGTGCCGCATCCCCGCGGCGGTCTGCAGAGGTCAGCATGACGAGCACCGTGTCACGCACCGCGGGATCGGCCTTGATCGCCCTGCCCAGCATTTCACCATCGGTGCCGGGCATCTGCATATCGAGCAGCGCCAAGCAGAACGGATCGCCTGCGGCGGCCGCATCTCTCAGCAGGGACAGGGCCTGCTCCGCATCCGGCGCCTCGGCGTGGCGGCAGCCCCACGACTCAAGGTAGGCACACGCGATCTTCCGGTTGGTCGCGTTGTCATCAACCACGATCACACGTTGCCCTCGGAGATCCCTGCGGATAGGGACTAGCGTCGCTTGTCCCTCCAGTTGCCTCTCGAATGTGAGCGTGAACCAGAAGGTCGAACCCTTGCCCTCCTTGCTTTCTATTTCCAACTCGCCACCCATCAGCTCAATCAGCTGCTTGCAGATAGCTAGCCCTAAGCCGGTCCCGCCATACCTGCGCGTTGTGGAGGCATCGACCTGCGAGAAGGACTGGAAGATCCGCTCAAGCCTATCCTTCGGAATGCCAATGCCTGTGTCCGTGACCGTGAAGCGCACCGTTGCGTGTGTGTCAGTCATCTTCTCAGGCAAGGCGCGCAGGATGACTTCCCCCCTCTTTGTGAACTTCACGGCATTGTTCAACAGATTGGCGAGGACCTGGCGCAACCGGCCAGGATCTCCCCGCAGAAGCTGCGGCACATCGGGATGCACCAGACACCCCAATTCGACGCCTTTGGCTTCCGCCTGTATGGCCACCATACCCGCAACCGTCTCTACGGCGGTGGCCAGATCAAAGTCGATGACCTCGAGGTCGAGCTTACCCGCCTCGATCTTCGAGAAATCGAGGATGTCGTTAATCAACCCCAGGAGTGACTCCGCGCAATTCGCCACTGTCTGCGCGCATTGGCGCTGCTCAGCACCGAGGTCTGTGTCGAGCAGCACATCCGTCATCCCAATGATTCCGTTCATCGGTGTGCGGATCTCATGGCTCATGTTGGCGAGGAACTGGCCCTTGATTTGGCTGGCCTCTTCAGCGGCTTCCAGGGCCACCTCGCGTTCGCGCTCCGCGCGCTTGCGCTCGGCCAACTCCTCCCTCTGCAACGATACCGCCCTCCGCAGCCTTTTGTTCAGCCGCGAGACATAGAGAGTGACTAGAACGATCAGGACTATCAGAATGGCAACCCCTAGGACCCAGCGCCAATGCTGGTGGATGCTTTCCCGGAGAGTCACCTTGCCATAGTCCTTATAGGGGCCCATGCGGAGCTCTCTCAGGCAGTTGTGGACCGGCTGGTAGTTCTGCGGAACCGTCCAACCAGCGCATCTCGCGGCCCTCGCGGCCGGGCTGTGGGGAGGCATGCTCAGCAGAGCAGCGGCAACCTTCTCTGCAACTTCGTCGGCGGCTTGGTGGACCTTGGCCAGCGGCCATTCCGGGTATGTGCGCGTAGAGCCAACGAAAGGCATACCCGCGTCACCCCAGTCACGTTTGTTGATCACCGCGAAGTCGTGCAAGCAGATCTTGCCTTCCATCGCCATGCGCTCGAGCGTATCAGTCCGAACAGAGCCGGCGTCGACTTTGCCGTCTCGTACGGCATAGACAACCGCGTCATGGGTGCCACCGAAGCTCAAACTGGCAAAGTCGTGGTATGGACATATCCCGCGCTCCTGAAACTCCCTCCAGGAAGCATGCCAGCCCCCGAATGAGTTTCCAGCGGGAGCCATGAAGGCCTTGCCTTTGAGATCTTGGATTCCATCGATGTCTATGCGCTCAGACCTGCGGAAGATGACCCCGCCATAGACAGTGCACACCTTGCCCAGGCGCAGGTTCTTCAATGTCACAATTCGGCGAGCGCCATAAAGTATTTCAAGCTCCACGTAGAAGGCGGGATTGGCCAGGACGAAATCGATCTCATTGCGCTCAGTCGCAGGACATACATCGTCAAAACCGAGAGGCACAATCATGAAGGAGCAATCGGGGATTTCGCTCGTCAGATATTCCGCGGTGGGTCCCCATTTCTCCAAGCATTTCTCGGGACCGCGTTTGGCCAGCACACCAATGGTGAAGGGCTGAGAGACCTCCTGCGCCCAGGATATCCCTCCAAGACAAGGCAGAAACATGCCCAACAGCAGAAATATGCTGGCTAGGAATCGCGGCTGCCTTTGGCGCAAGTGGTACACCTCTCCAACCCCTCCCGGCGCAGGCTGATCTTGTTCTTGAATCCCAGATTCCCGTGCATGTGAATCAATCGGTCCGAAGTGCAACTATATGTAGCGATCTGGATGTAGCGATCTGGAGGTAGCCATCTGGATGTGGCCATCTGGCGAGAACATGGCTGCCGGGTTTGCCATGCGGCCCCGGGGTCCACATGGGCCTTCAACCTCTCCGGCTCGCGGAGAACGGGAACTCTGTGCTAGAATGAGATTTGATCTCTCTCATGCGCGAGAGAGATGCACCGGACTGGGAGGGCGCGAAAACCAGTGAGAGACGCCCGTGGGAAAGAAGGCCACGACGGACCTGGCGAAAGGCGGCAGTAGATGAGACCTACAGCATGTTTGGTTATTGGGATTCTCTTCCTCGCAGCCTCGGGGATGCCCGAGGCGCAGCTTCAGGAAAGCGCGTGGCCCATGTTCCACCGCGATCTGCAGCACACAGGCCGATGCGACGCCATCGGCCCTGATATGCCCAGCCTCAACTGGTGCTATCCGATCGGCGCGACAGTCATGGCATCACCAACCATCGATGCGGATGGCACGGTCTACATCGGAGCAGAGGATGGCGAGTTCTTTGCCATCAACAGCAATGGCACACTGAAGTGGAACCATCAGATCAGTACGGGCTCATACCCATACATCAGAGGTGCAGCCGCAATCGATGTCGACAACATCATCTACATCGGACAATGGGACACACAAAAGGCTTACGCCTTCTATCCCGACGGCACCCCAAAGTGGAGCAGCGTTCCGACAGGGGCGATCAGTTTCTCTGGCCCGGCCGTTGGATCCGACGGCACCATCTACGTGCTCGGGTGCGGACTGACCCGCGGCCTCTCAGCCCTCAATCCTGAGGATGGCAGCTCCAAATGGCGGATCACAACCGGCAGTAGCCCAAGCGCCTGGAATGAAGGCTCACCGGCGATGGGCCATGACGGCAGAATATACTTCGGTTCAGGCGATGCTCACATCTACTGCGCAGATACCTCCGGAACTGTTGTGTGGGCCTATCCAACGGTTGGTCAGATCACGAGAGGGCCCGCGGTAGGTTTCGACGGCACTATCTATGCCGGCTCAGGAGATGCAGTGGACTACAACTTCTATGCCCTCAATCCCGACGGCACGCTGAAGTGGACACTTGCAGGTGGGAACCGGTTCTGGTCAGCTCCGGCAATCGGTGAGGATGGCACGATCTATGTCGGATGTGACGATCAGAGCTTATACGCCATTGAAGATTGCACGACCTATGGACAAGTCAAGTGGACCTTCCCCACATGCGGATATATGTCTTCGTCCCCCGCCATAGACGGAGATGGAACGATCTATGTTGGATCCCACAATGCACGCATGTACGCTATCAACCCCGATGGCACGCTCAAGTGGCAATACACAACCGGCGGCATGATTGATTCATCTCCCGCCATTGGAGCCGATGGCACCATCTATTTCGGATCCAGGGACGGACTGCTTTATGCCCTCGGACCGGGACCGGCGGGGATTCGGATGGATCCATACAATACGGCCGGTCTCCCGCTGCAAGTCCACAGCAACCCGGTCTGTGGCCCGCTTCAGCTCCAGCTCAGCGGCCAGACGCAACAGGAATATGAGGTCCTGCTCTATGACATCACAGGCAGGGCAGTGTCGCGGAGGCGGGGAGCAATGCCCCAAGGATCGTTGGACTTGAGCATCCCAACAGAGGGCCGGGCGCCAGGGGTTTACTTCGTCCGCGCCAGAGTGGGCGGTCTGCACTCTGTCCAGAAGATCACCATCCTTCGATAGTATCATATGATCCCAGGAGGGGATGGAGGGCGGCGAGCCAGGGGCTAAAATGATGCAAACATGCGATGTAATCGCTTCAGGTGAGCCTTGCATA
>JAGMDA010000040.1 GCA_023128935.1 Candidatus Eiseniibacteriota bacterium
GTCCGTAGGCTCCCGGACGGCCCGCACCGTCAGCTCGAAAGTCCCCGAACCTTCCAAATCGTTACCCGCAATGGGGCCGCCGTAGTATCCGATGAGTAGCTCGAAGTCGATAAACGGAGTAAGGTCAATGGCCCGGATCTGATCGAGCAGCTCGGGCGGCAGCCCGGGCAGCACGCTGTCGAGGTAATCCGCGAAGGCTTCCGGCAAGCCCGTTCCCTGAATCCCCATCCAGGTCGCCGATCGGAAGATGTTGCCCACCAGATGATGCACACCGCCGGCGCCGGTGATCTCAAGCGCCACGTCGACCTGACCGTCCGGCTCGTGGTCGTACTCGTAGAGACCCAGGATGCGGTCGGGGTCCGCCGGGAAGAAGCTCTCCGGCGTGATCATGTTCGTGAGGAAGAGGCCGAGTCCGGGAATATACTCGTATCCCAGCTCCTCCCAGCTCGCGTCAATGACCGGTTGGCCGCCGAGCTGCACCAGGATCCCGTCGGCATCGATCGAACCCAGCACCGGAATCTGGCCGATCAATGTGCCTGTAATATAGAGCACCGGATCGAGGTACCAGTCGAAGTACCCCTCCTCGGGCAAAGGGAACTCGAGGGTCGCGACATAGTCGGACTCGACCGCGGTGAAGTCGCCGTAGCCGGTCTCATCAGGGTAGACCCCGTTGGGGTCCGCGTCGTAGGTGCCCGACAGGGCACCGGCGCAAGTGCTCGTGTAGGTCGTGGCCCAAGCGGGAAGCGCCAACAAAGCGAGCGAAAGCGCAAGGAAAACAGCGGGGAGAATAGTCTTGCGGTACATGGGACCTCCTCTTCCTCATGGATGCCTCAAGCCTTAGATGCAACCACCCGTCACCGGTGGAGAGGAACTCTCCTCCACATCCAACATCAAGAGAATACCATACGGAATCCGCCATTTCAACAGGATGCAGGCCGCAGCTACTTCGCGGAGGTAGGCCCAGGTTTCGGCGTAGGACGGGGTGTCGTTGAACCATGAGATCTCCGCGGGCGTGTGACCGGGATCAGGGGCCGATGAAGCCCGCGCGCGAGCCCTCCAACATCTCCACCGAGTCGCTAGGCGTCAGTTGGGAAGTACTCATCTCCCATTGGGGCGAGCGATTCGAAGCGGGTGTACTCGTTGAGGAAGGCCAGCCGCACGTTACCGGTGGGACCATTGCGATGCTTGCCGATGATAATGTCCGCCTGGCCCTGGATGTCTTCCTTGTCCGGCTTGTACATCTCCTCACGATAGATAAAAACTACGATGTCTGCGTCCTGCTCAATGGCGCCCGATTCGCGTAGGTCCGAGAGGATCGGGCGCTTGTTCTCGCGCGCTTCAACGGCCCGTGAGAGCTGGGAACCGGCAAGCACCGGGATCTCCAGCTCCTTGGCAAGCGCCTTGAGACCCTGAGAGATTTGAGAGATCTCCTGCTGACGACTCTCAGGACCACTCAGACCACGAGCCAACTGGAGGTAATCAACGCAGATCAAGCCGAGGCCGTGCCGCGCCTTGAGGCGCCGGGCCTTGGCTCGCATCTCCATGAGGCCGATGGCGGGAGTGTCGTCGATGTAGATCGGCGCCTCGCTCAGGCGGGCGGCGGACTGTGTGAGCAGAGGCCACTCGCTTTCCTTCAGATACCCGGTGCGCAACCGCAGGGCAGGGATCCGTGCGCGCGAGGAGAGGAAACGCTGGACAACTTGCTCCTTGGACATCTCCAAACTGAAGATGCCGACGGGGATCTGGTGGTCGACAGCCGCGTTCTCGGCGATGTTCAACATGAGGCTCGTCTTGCCCATCGAGGGCCGGCCGGCAACAATGATGAGATCTGACTTCTGAAGACCCGAGGTCATCCGATCCAGATCCGCGTAACCGGTTGGCAAACCGGTCACGGCACGCTTGTTCTCATACAGATCCTCGATGAGCTCAAAGGTGCCCTTCAGAATGCTCTTGAGGGGCGTGAATTCCCTCTTGAGACGGATTTGGCCGACACCAAAGAGCATCTGCTCGGCGTGGTCCAGGATTTCGATCCACTGTTCAGCAGCCGCGTAGCTCTGGTCGATGATCTCCGTTGAGACCGAGATGAGCTTGCGCAGTACCGCCTTCTCAAGCACGAGTCGGCTGTGGAACTCGACGTTCGCGGCTGACGGGATGCTGTCGAGAAGACTCTGCAGGAAGGTGGCTCCTCCAACCGCTTCCAACTGGCCCTGTCGCCGGAGTTCCTCTGTGACCGTGATTAGATCCGCGGATTCGTTGCGCGCGCTCAGGGCCGCGATTGCGCGGAATACCCCGCGGTGCGCCGCGCGGTAGAAGAGATCCTCCTCGAGGATCTCCTCGACCGTGTCAATTGCTCGCGGTTCGAGGAGCATGGATGCGAGTACGGCCTGCTCCGCCTCGAGATTCTGCGGCGGGATGCGCGTGGGGACTTGGCGCGCGCCTTCGGATTGGATCGCGCGCTCGTCCCGTTGCTTCTGATTCAGTACTTGCCTGTCCATTGGCCTAAACTGTTTGGTTTCCTGTTTGTCCATCCGAGCTGAATTTACACTCTGGCGTGGCTCACGCGAACCCCGAAAAGCTAGCTGGATTCAAAAAGATCCCCGCTCTGGGGGATTGGCCGAGCCGCTGGCTTCGACTCAGTCATCTGGATTTCGATGCCAGCCTTCTTGATCCCCCCATCCAAGATCTTCCTCAGTAGCTGAACATCTTCCCATACTGTTCGTTTCAGGTGCGGATTCCGCAGGAGCGCTGCCGGGTGATAGGTCGGGAGCAGCGGGGTTTCCAGATAGCGAAACACGCGCCCCCGGAGCTTCCCGATGGGTGCCTTAGTATCGAGCAATAGCTGGGTTGCGAACAATCCGAGCGTACAGATCACCCGCGGCTTGAGAATCTCAAGTTGCCTGGCCAGATAGGGGGAGCAGGCTGCAATCTCATCTGGCATGGGGTTGCGATTGCCCGGCGGCCGGCACTTGAGGACATTGCAGATGTAAACATCCCTGCGATCGATGCCGATAGCGGCAATGATCTTCGTCAGCAGATCCCCGGCCCGCCCCACGAAGGCCTCGCCCTGGGCATCCTCGTTGGCCCCGGGGGCTTCACTCACGAAGACCAATGGGATCTTCCCACTGCCGGAGTTGAAAACCACGTTTGTCCGGGTCTCATGCAGGGGGCACTTCTTGCAAGCGAGCGTCTCCTGCCGCAGCTTCTCGAGTTTACTCTTCCAGTCCCGATCGCGTCCTGTCGCTGGGGGCGGCGGGCTAAAAGAGGGCCGCGACTCAGCTTGCCGCGCGGCTGGTATCTGCCTCCCCTCCGATCGCGCGGCTGGTATCTGCCTCCCCTTCGATCGCGCGGCTGGTATCTGTCTTCCCTTTGATCGTGTGGCAGAGGCCTGTCCTCTGACCGACTGTGCCCCAGAGCTCCGGGGAGAGGAGGCGGCCCGGGCAAGAAAGCTCGAGGCGGGCTCGTTCCAAGCCGGATCGATCCAGATTGAGATTCCCCGGTCGATCTCCGCTTCGATCTGAAGCGCTATCGCCTGCAAGATGTGGTCTTTTTGCATGGCCATCCTTGGATTCGAGACAGAACTCCGCATCTGCCCTGCGACATCCCGGCTAGACGGGGTCAGGCGAGGATGTATGGATCAGGACAGATCGCTTGCCCCATGTGCCGTTTCCCAGAGTGCCTCGCCCCTGCGGACGATCTCTGCTGCAGCCACTGCCTTGGGATTCACGGGGAGCGCCTCGTCGGGGCCGCTCCGCAGCAAGAACGTAACACGCGTGGTCTCGGCTCCGAAGGCGGAATCCGCCCGAGTGGCATCGTTGAGGACGATCATGTCCAGTCCCTTGGCCTCTAGCTTATGCCGTGCCTTCTCCACCCCGGAATCCCCGATTTCGAGGGCGAACCCGATCGTAATGACCCCGCGCTGCAGACGGTCCGGGCCTATGGCGGCGAGGATGTCCGGGTTCGAAGTCAATTCCAGCGCAAGGTCCTTACTACCCGATGGGATTTTGGTCTTGCTCGGAGTGCGGGGTCGGTAGTCGGCAACTGCTGCAGCCATGATGAGGACATCGGCTTGGCTCTCTCTGGCCGCCACCTCTGCCTGCATCTCCTGAGCGGTATGCACATGGATCCGATCAACGCCCAAGGGTGGGTTGCAGCGCAGTGGCCCAGCGATCATCGTGACCTTATGCCCGCGGTTGCGGGCTGCCTCCGCGATGGCCACGCCCATCTTCCCGCTCGAGCGGTTCGAGAGCACACGAACAGGATCTACTTGTTCTTCCGTTGGACCAGCCGTTACCAGGACGCGTAACCCCGCAGCCTGATTCAATACATTCTGCACGGCGATATCTATGATCTGCTCAGGTTCAGCCATCCGGCCGGGTCCCTCTTCTCCACATGCGAGGTCTCCGGCCGCAGGTCCCACGAAGAGATAGCCTTTCTCGCGGAGCGATGCGACGTTGGCCTGTACCACTGGATTGGTCCACATCCGCGTGTTCATAGCCGGCGCGAACAAGACGGGGGCTGAGCTTGCCATGATCGTGGTTGAGAGTAAGTCGTCTGCGATTCCCGAGGCCACTTTGCCTAGGATATTCGCGGTGGCCGGCGCCACGACAATCAGGTCTGCATTGCGGCTCAGCTCAATGTGATCGATGCCGGGATGGAATCCTAGTGGCGTCAGACCAGCGCCCGCATGGGGGCGAAAGAGTTCGGTCGCTACCGCATTTCCGGACAGTGCCGCCAGCGCCTGCGGAGACATTAGATGGGTCGCAGCCGGAGTCATGACTACCTGAACGCACACGCCCATGCGGCGAAGGTGGCGCACAATCTCCGCCGATTTATAGGCCGCGATCCCGCCCGTCACCCCGAGTGTGATTGCGCGGTCGGCAAGACTTAGACGTGAAGACATGCTACCGCGCTTTCAGTCGGTTGCTTTCTGTTTGCCTTTCTCATTGTCTCCTGCGGCCTCTTCCTGATCAGACTCAGACTCAGACTCAGACTCGGGCTCGGGCTGCGGGTTGGCAAAGAGCGTGTCCTTGGTCGGTTGAGGCGCGCTCGGGGGCAATGGTTCCATCGGCTGGGACTTCCGTTGGATGACGGCCTTGACCTTGCCCTC
>JAGMDA010000400.1 GCA_023128935.1 Candidatus Eiseniibacteriota bacterium
CCTTCGGCGATCGGGGAGATGACATGCGTGCACCGGCGTTTGCCCACGGCCGGTCTGACACCATTTGGTATGGTGGGTTGGGCGATGATGGCCTTGCCAAGGAAGGCGGGCTTTGGGATTTTGACACGGATCTTCACGGTGACCCCTTCCAAGGTTGGACCAGCCGCGATCTGACGGCGGACGTGGGCGTGCGCTACGGCCGCGTGACATCCGACGATTTCACGGGCGATCCTTATGCCCCGATGTTGCCCCCAGTTCCTCCCGCGACGGAGAATGTCGGCCAGCTCTGGGTCGGGATTCACCAGGACGAGGCCAACCTGCGCGACTTCGTTTGCGGGATGGGCTACAGTAACAACCAGTGCCAGAGGGGCTTTTCACCTGAGTGCACCTATGCGGGTGATAGTGTAGCCATCCAGTTCGATTACTTCTGCCACTCCGAGCCCGACTTCGACTACACGTACATTTATCTCCTTTGCTACGACGAGTACGATGACCTGATCGAAGAGCATCTGGTGGATTATCTGGATGGGGTCAGCCCTGGTGGCGACAGTCTGGGTACCTACAATTGGGAGCATCCGCAGACCTTCAGCGGCGGGGTTAGTGCCGGCGAACTGCATGCGGACACCGAGACCCTCCAACTCGAGCTGCGCTTCTATTCGGACGGTGGCTGGTCGGATGAGGATGGCTATTGGGCCACCCCGGCGGGTCCGTTTGCCGCTGACAACATCACGATTGACATCGGTGGCTCAATCGTGGGTGACTATAATTTCGAGACGAGCGCTGAGGGCTGGACCTTCGACATTTGCGAAGGCATCGGCGCTTACATGGGTGTCGTCCCGGAGGCGACCTTCAATGCCTGGATCGCCAGCAGCGGTCATCCGGGCGGCTGCGACCTGCAGGGCAATGCGCTCGAGTTCGTGGACGAGGAATCCTCACCATACTACCCGCCCGGACACCCGGTGAATCAACACGAGCTGGCGATGAGCAATGTCATCGCTCGCGATGCCGGCTACTATCCGCCTGCCTATAACACGACGATCGTACGTTATAATGCGTTTTATTACCTGACATATTCAGCTGGGACCTTCTATCGCCCTGGATACATGTACTACCCGCACACGAGCGAGGTGAACCCAATCCCGCACTGGTCGGCCCGGAGGGGCCAGAACGTTTGGTACCTCTCGGGTGAGGATCCGATCTGTGGTTTGTTTGGCACTAACCTATCCACGCTGGACGGCAACGCTGGCGATCCGGCTCCGCAGGACTGGGATTCGCTGAGGATCTGCTATGAGCTTCACTGCAGCTGCGAGCGCTTCATGGTTGCCCCGGACATTTGCAACACAGACCCATATGCGGGACAAACCTGGGGATCGCCCATAGTGGACAACGTCAAGCTGGGTCTCACCAGTGAGGCGGATGCTCCGCCGATCGTCTTTGAGTTCGTTGGCGCACACTTCCACGATGGCTTCGGACAGAACTTCCCGACCTATCTGGAGCCCTGTGACCTCGGGAATGCCAACGTAGCCCGCGACCTCAGCAGTTGGAATAACGATGAGAACGATTGGCACGCCGACACAACGGGTGTGGCGGGCCCGTTGGTTTCTCCTGGCAATCCGGATTCGCGCTGGTGGGTCGAGCTGCGTGCCAAAGTGGTCCAGAAGGGCGCGCGTCAGGACTGGATCCAGGGTTATCACGCCTGGAAGGACCGCTTTGATGGCGATCCGGAGACCGAGTTCGTCGCGGCCCTGATGGACTCATTCGAGATCTGCGTCGCAGGGCACTGGATGGGCTGGCCAAACAAGTACAGTAGCCATTTTCATGAGCTGGATCCGAATGCCAATGGCTTCCTGGAGGGGTATCCTGACCTCAGTCAAGAGCAGGAGATTCTGCCCGACGAGATCTGGAGTCCCGGTACGAAGATCGAGTACTACTTCGCCTCCTTCTGGTATGACAACTACCCGAACCCGGCGCCTGAACAGATCTTCATCTATGGTCCTTGGGAGTTCGAGATTCTTCCGGGCATGGAGCTCAATTTGGCGACCCCCGGGGAATACGATGTCATATGGCCATGCGTGTTGTACATCGATGCATTCAACCGTGGTGCCGAGTACTATATCGAGCCGCTCCTTGACCAGGCGGGGATTGTCTACGACAAGTTCGATTACTTGGACGCCGGGGGGTGCTGGACATGCTCCATGGCGCGGGACTTCGGTGGTACGGTATTCAACCCCGGCGGCTATGGGAACAACGGATGCACGCTCGAGCAGTTCCTGGGATACCGATTGATCCTACTCAATACTGGGAGCTTCGGATTGGGGTGCATGGCGGAGGACGACTGGGTCATGTTCAAAGCCTGGTTGGACGATACATCGCTGGGCACCGATTTCCGCAAGGGCTTCATCTTTGACGGAGACAATATCTGCGAGATTCTAGCGGAGTACTACCCGCCTATTGCCAACACTCTTGGCGTTACGTTTGAAGGGCACTACAGAGAAATAAGCGGAAATAACAACTACTGCGTGGAGTTAGTGGCTCCAGAGAGTCCCGATCCCGCATTCCCTGTCGGTCCCGTGTGGCTCTACGGCAACGATACCGCGTCTTTCAATGTAATCGGACTCCAGGCAGGTGTTCCAGGTGTGGTCGGGAACCTATGCTACGACAACGCGCAGATGCCCCCCAGCTACGTCTGCTTCGCTCAGGTGGTAAGGGAGAACATTCAGCCGGGTATTGCGAACTGGAAGACCATCGTCAACGGCTTCAGCCTGTCCGCCCTGACCGCAAGCTGCCCTCCGGATAGCGCGAGCATTGCTGCCGGGATGGCGGCTGTGTTCGGTCCGGCCATCGAATGGATCCTTGATGGTACTGCTCCATTCGATCCCTGGTACAAGAACCCTGAGGACAATGCGGTAGAGGAGGGTGAGACCCATCTGGCCGGCGCGGTCAACCACCTTTACATGAGCCGGCCAAACCCATTTGCCGCGCGGGCTACGATCCGGTTCAACCTGGCCGAGACGGGGCAGGTCAGCTTGGTCATCTACGACGTCTCCGGTCGTTTGATCAAGACGCTGGCCAACGGCGTGATGGATGCTGGCGAGAACACACTGGTCTGGAATGCTACGGACAACTCCGGCAACCGTGTGGGCGGAGGCATCTTCTGGATGCAGATGAGCACCCACGACGGCTATGTCTCGGGCAAGAAGATGCTTGTTCTGAGATAGTTCGGTTGGGATTCATTTTGTGCGCAAGGCGGGGCCCTGAGGCAATCCTCTGGACCCCGCCTTGCCTTTGGCGCTTTCTTCCTCGGATGCCGGAGCACGTCTCCTGCTGGATCCTACCGTCGACGCGGTGCCAAGAGGCGCAGCAGGGGGGAACAAAATAGACGCGATGGAGTACTGGAATATGGAATCAGGGCCATGTAATACGATCAGGGCCGTGAGAGAAGTTGCGGACACAATGGCAGTGGTGGCAGCGAGATGAGTGCGGCAGGTACGCAAAGACGGATGTACCTAGAGCCCCGGAAATATGCCCGGGGCAGCGAGCTAGATGTATGCTCACGATCTTGCGATTGGATATATGCAGAGGATGAGGAATTCGCGCGCAGCGGGAAACGTTCTATGCGCTGCCATGCCCGGGCACATTACTGGTTCGGGGGGTTGCATAAGCCGAGATTTTATTGCCGCGTACATGGCCAACATATCCTGATGCGTCGCCGTGGCGATGTGCGCCAGGCGCGGGTGCGCTGGCCCAGGGTCAATAGCTGGCAGGGATGAGATCATGCCACATTGGGCAGGGTAGGTTCCTGTTGCTTCCGGCTGTCCTCCCGAGTCTCGCGTCAAGCATCATCACCGCCATCGACGCCGCCTTGCGACAAGCGGTGTTGAGAAACGCTGGCCAGAGCAACTTATCCCGGCGCCGCGGGCGGAGATCCCTTGGGCAAACCCTTCATCACCTCGCGCAGGTGGTTGTACTCGGAGCGGACTGCGATGTAGTCGCGGTGGCAGAACCCCAGCTCACGAGCTATCTGCCGGACCTCCTCCTCCTCGGCGCTGGAGATCGAGTCATCCGCAGCAGAGACGGCGAATAGGCAGTGAAGAAGCTCCGTGCGCTGTGTGACCGTTGAGATCTGCTTGAACTCGCGGGTCACCACGAAATCCGCAGTGCCGCCAAATAGGAGAGCCTGGCTCTTGGCGATCTCGACGACAAGACGGGCCTTCTCCTTGGCAAGGTCGCCGAAGCGGGTAACCAGCTCCTCCATCTTGCGCGTTTCCGTTGCGCTGATGGAGAGGTCGGCGTGAGCCGTCCGGCTCAGAACATAGGCAAAGGCGGCCAGGTAGCGGGCCTGTTCCGGATCCATGGCCTGAAGTTCACCGACTATCCTGCGCACAGTGGCCGATCCTCCAGCTCTGACCTCCACCTCAGCATCAGCCTTTGCCAACCCGAGCAGCTCCAGTATGGACATCGCAACCTCCTTGCAGCGTTGACCCAGATCTTATCATGCGCTGCGCTCTTAAGGGAGTGGCGGCTTACAGCTCTCTCTACTGAAAGACAGAGTCCACCGGAAGCGAAGTATGCCATCTGTCGTCCATGACCGGGTTTGCGGGCTCGTGGCTGATTTCGTGCAGCCCCACCGCCAGCCACGAACGGGGCTTACCCAGGGCCGGCATCCGTTGCACGATGCATGGCTGGTGTCCAGACCGCGTGGTTATCAATCAAACTACTGAGGTCCGATTGAGCAGTGGCCGATTCGACAAGTGAGGATGGTGTGCCAGAGCCAGGGCAAATGCAGGGGTGTGCCTTTGGCGATGAGAGGAGGCCGCACGAGGGATTATGAAAATTTTGCTGATCGATGCTGAGTCCTCCAGCAGAATAGAATTACAGGAAGTCGCGGGCAGGTTGGGCGAATGCTATGCAGTTGACAGGGGCGCGGCTGCAGTCGCCGCCATCAAGACGTCATGGCAAGCAAGAGAGCCTTTCGACCTCGTCATATTTGATATCCAGGTTGCCGCAATGGATGGGACGGAGGTTCTGCTAGAACTCAGGGAGATGGAGAATGAACTCACCGTTCCGAAGCCGCAACGCGTCAAGATCATTGTGGTTACATCCAATGCTGATCAGGACACTGTCGCGACCTGTGTCATGGCCGGGTGTTCTGGCCTTGTTGTGAAACCGTTCGCACCAGAGGCCATTATCCAGAAGGTAGCGGAGGTGTGTCCTGAATGCCTTCTCGCACCCAATACCGACACCAAAGCAACACAAGCGAGACGACTAATCCACAGCATAATCGAGATATTCGAGCGCGGCGATCGCAACCTTCCAACGCTACCGGCCGTGATCCACGAGATCGAGAAGGTGATGGAGAACCCTGCCAGCACTGCCCACTCGGTCGCGGCTGTGATTGAACGGGATCCTGTGCTTTCCATCAGGGTCATCGCGGTTGCGAACTCAGCCTTGTACCGTGGGAGGGACCGGATTACCTCAGTTAGTAGAGCCATCCCGCGGCTGGGATTCAAGGGCATCCAGGGCATTGTCGCCGCTGTCGCTAGCCACACCATGTACGAGGTAAAGAACGTGGAGTGGCAGCACAAGATGGAGAGGCTGTGGCTGCACTCCCTGGCTGTTGCCTACGGTTCCCGGCAGATCGGTGTGCTAACGCGTTTCCCGGACGTGGAGAAACTGTTCCTGATGGGTTTGATTCATGACATCGGCAAGGTCGTTCTAATCAACGGACTGAGCAAGACAGGACTCCGGCATAGAGAACT
>JAGMDA010000401.1 GCA_023128935.1 Candidatus Eiseniibacteriota bacterium
GCATCCTCAGGCACGCTGAGTCTGCTTGATCTGCCTCTCAAGGTGAGAACGCACAAGATGGTCCTCCGCAATGGCGTTCTGGAGGATGATTCGAGTGGCGAGTCCTCTAAGGGCGCACTCGATTTTGTCGAGTGGTTCACGAACCACTTCGACGAGATAGCAGAGGAGCAGTACCTTCAACCACCTCCTAAGACTGGCCTGACCGAACCTGTTCCCATCTACGCGGAGCTGCGCCGTGTTGCGCTGATCACCGCTGTTGCCGAGCAATTGCGCGACCAGGGAGTACCCATGCCCTTCTGGATGCGGGACTATGAGGTCAAACCAATCCCGATCCCCGCTACCACTCCGGCCATGACCATCGAGAAGACGAGGGAGTCGGGCTCGCGGACAACAACCGCTAGTCTATACGGTGGGGTGAGCCTCTCTCCGGCCGACGATGTCGTCAACAGCTTCCAGACAACGATCGATACATTGGACCTGCCCGAAGCCCGACGGGAAGCGCATACCGAAGCACTTGCCCAGGCTGACGCATTAGCGCCCGCTGTGGCAGAAGCGATGGAGGAACAGCCGCCGCTGACTCCCTTCGCTGTCAATACCACTAACCGAAGGCTCATGGCGGTTGCATTTCCCGGCGCAGAGTCGGTGGCTCTGGCACCGTGCCGGCTGGAGGAAGTCGACTTGGTTGTGACGGGCGAGGGCGGCGTGCGTCTGTCTCTTGTGCGTTACTTCAACTCGTATTTCCAACCTACAGGGGAACTGGGAACAGGGTGGACGTTGGATCTGCCTCGGCTGGAACAGACTAGCGTCCCGAAGAATCGCACGGATTTTGGTAGCGAGTCGGTAGCGGTGCTTGAGCTTCTCACACCCCTCAACACGCAGCACGCCCGTTTCTCAGCCGAGGCGGAAGTGCCGCAACTGGAGGCTCGCCTCCTGATCCCCGACAGGTCTTGTGACGTACTTGCGATGGCCAGCGTGAGTAGCCAGCTTGTGCCCGAAGCCGAGACCAAAATAATCTTTCGCGATGGCCGCTGTTGGCTCTTCGATGACGCGGGATGTTTTCTGGCTGAAGAGGCCAAGCCTCTAACGACGGTCTACCACCGCGACAAGACGGGGCGCGTGGCGAGGATCTCCGGGTACCACGGCGGCCGAGAAACCGCGGCATTGATACTGGAATACGATAGCTACGGCAGACTCTCTGCCGCCGGGCCGGTCGCAGTCGGGCAGGAGGAGTGCTGCCCCCATCCGAAGCAGCCGCGAAGCCGGTTCTCGCGTTTCTTGGGTCGACGCCGTCGTGAGGAACGGACCGAACCGCGTCAGGAACTGACTGGCGGAGTGACTTATCGTTACGACGAGAACGGGATGCTGAGGTCCATCACTTCACCGGACAGCGACCTGACCTATACGTACAAGGACGGTTTGGTCACCGACATCTGTCGGGTTCCAAGTGGTAGCATCGATGCCCAGACCACAGGCGCCGTAAGGCGGTTCGAGTATGCTCCCAATGGCCAACTAACCTCGGAGATTACCCCCAACGGTACTCGCGTATCCTACGATGTGGAGCAACAGGAAGGGCAGCGTCAGGTCCGCATCGGTGCTCCGGGCTCGTGCGTGCTGGCCGACTATGATCTCGCGAATCGCCCGGTGGCGTTACGGCGACCTGACGGCACTCGGACAACGTGGCGCTACGGCGCCGACGGAGCAGTTGCCGCTGAGACCGTTTTTCCCTGGGGTGATTCGCACCAAATGACCCTGTCTGCCGGCGGCAAGCAGAGGACCGTGAGTCCGTCTGCGGGTGGGGTCATTTACGAGGAGCTTGATGATGCCGGTCGGGTGACCAAGCTGTCGATCAAGAATGCTCTGCCCGCCGGTGCTCAGGACCACGGTACCGCCACCTAGGGGGAGCAGCTCATCGATGAAGTGCTTCGTCAACAGTGGCGTCGGGACGGGTTGCCCGGAACAACTAACCTCGGAGCATACGCGATCACCCCCGAGTACGACGAATACGGCCGTGTGCGGCGTGTCTTGCGTGTAAAGCCGACCGGCTCCGATCAGTTCTCTGAATGGCAGGAAACGTCCTTCGATGAAACCGGCCGCGTGACCGCGCTCAAGGACTGCTCCGGCGACAACCATACGATTAGCTACGACGCCGGCGGAAACGTTGTCGGCGTCACGACGGAACGGAATGGCGCACGGATTACCTGCGAGCTGACGCGCGACGAGGAAGGCCGCGTCACAGAGGTCTTGTTGCCTACGGGGACCGAGACGTACGACTATGATCCCGCCGGGAATCCAGCGGTAGTGCATCTGAAGCGGGGGCAGTCTGAAGCACATGTTGAGTTCACAGAAGGGCGACCCAAAAGCCTTATGCAGTTTGATGGCGGTCAGGTCGAGTTCGACTACTATGACGACGGCCCGACCCAGGGACTGCTCAAAACCGTGCGGACCCCGGCCATCAACCTGAGATATCACTACAACGCGGGCAGAACGCTCACGGGTGTTGACTGCGGCGATTCCTGTCGCGTGACGTACGGCTATGACCAAAACGGCAAGCTCACATCGCTGCGCTACAGCCAGAGGACCACACGTGAGTAACGCGAACACCCGCAAGCCTACATCCACGCCTGCCAGCTATCTCCGAGAGGTTTGCCATGACCTGGAGTAGACACGGAAAGCACGTCTTCATCGAGCTAACACGAGCCTGCAACTTCGCCTGCGATTTCTGCCCACATCCCCGCATCGCCAGGCCATCCGGCATGATGTCGCTTCGCGACCTACGGCGCGTATTGGATTCTCTCCAGCAAGTTCCTGATATCGAGTATGTCATGTTCTCGAACCTGGGAGAGCCCATGCTCCACCCGGAGTTCGAGCAGGCCTGTCGGCTCGTCAAGGGATTCGGCTATGTGTTGTACGTAACAACGAATGGGAGCCTGCTCGAACAGCGACACAAGAACACCATACCGATGGACTATTGGTGCATCAGCTACCGGTCGACCTCTGCACGCGCCTTTGCTCATCGTGGCGTCGAACAGTCATATGAAGAGTACACACAGCGCATCGCAGCTTTCATTAACGACAATACCCAGTCCGTAACAATCTACCTGATGGGCAACAGCGAGTGGTACAACCGAGAAGCCGATTTCGGGGACGCACTCGACCTGACGAACCGCCGTGAGATGGAGGAGACGATCACCGCTATCGGGAAGCATTTCTGCCCCGAGTTCAGCGGTGTAGAACCGGGAGCCGAACTGGTAGAATCATACATCCCTCTGCGGCCAAACGTGTTTCTCTACACCTCGCGCATCTGCAACTGGGCCCATCGTGTTTTGCCTGCAGGCTATAGAGTGGTACCGGGAGAGCCGCGTCCGTGCCCATTCGGCTATCACCAAAGGCAAATCGCCATCTATTGGAACGGTGACGTGTCGCCCTGCTGCCTGGACTATGACGGCGAGCTAATACTGGGAAACCTGTACGAAGATCCGTTGCCTTCTTTGCTCGATCGCCGCGCACCCATACAATCGCAGTCCCTGTGTTTGGATTGCTTTGGTACGGTGGTCCGAGCGTAGGCATATCAGAAGGCAAGTCCAGCTCATCCTCTGAGTACTGTCGGTTCACAACCCCGAGTCTTTTCCAGTCCTGAAATGAGCCTGAAGGGGTCTCTGTCTTCCAACAAGGGAAAAGACACTCAGGCGATTCGGTGCTCATTCTATATTGGAAGAGGCTACTTCAGTCTAGTAAAGGGTGATGCTATGGTCAGACCCGATCAGCGCGAGAAGATAGGTATTGGCTTGCTTGCGGACGTGTCTGGACGTGCTCTGGAGGCTCGCCAAGCCCGCGCCTGGCGGCGTCACTTCAGTCGCTTGATGCATCGGAATCCGATGTCACCGCGGGCGCCATTCTCCGATAGCGACGCTCGCGTGGATGCTGAGAGCTCCCCCGCCGTGCAGGAGATCGACCCGCCTCGCAGCGCTCTGCAATTGCCGGGCTCCTCGTCCAGT
>JAGMDA010000402.1 GCA_023128935.1 Candidatus Eiseniibacteriota bacterium
GTCAATCCGCAATCCAGTGTCTACAACCTGGTGCAGCAATACATGGCCCTCGAGCAGGTCGAGATCAACCGGCTTCAGGCATCCAAGGAAGAGATCGAGAACCAGCAATCCTCGCTCACGGAACTCAGCAGCCAGTTTCGGGACCTGCGTTCTGAGGCCAATAAGTTTCGATGGGGTGGAATCAGTTCCCCGATCAACACCTTTGGCGCTAGCTCAGGCGATACGTCAATTGTTACGGTGAGTGCCGACGCCACCGCCGCAGAGGGCACGCACACGGTTTCCGTGCAATCCCTGGCCACCGCTCACAGTATCGCATCCGCACAGTTTGCCGGCGAGGAGGCCTTCTCGCTGGTTGGCGACTACGTTTTCGAGATCGTGCAGGGGGAGGAGACCTACGAGGTTTCCGTGACGATTGATGAGGGCTCCTCAAACTACGATGCCATGCGGGCCGTGGTTCTTGCGATCAACGCATCGGGGGCTGATGTGACCGCATCGCTGGCGGCCATCGACGCGCGCACGGACAGCTACCGACTGCTCCTCTCGAGCAAGACGAGTGGCATGGAGGGCCTGATTGGCCAGATCGCCGACACGTCTGGGAACCTGACCGCAGTGCTCGGTTTGGCGGGGTTTTCGGAGGAGGGCAACTACTCGGCGAACACCCTCCAGGGAGCCGCCAACACCAACTTCACCATCGATGGTCTCGAGTTCGTATCCTACAGCAACCATATAAGCGATGCGCTAACGGGCATCACCTTGGATCTGAATGGAGTCAGCGAGGCCACGGTGACCCTATCCATTGAACGGGATGTCGAGGCGATTCAAGAGAGCGTGCAGGAGTTCCTTGAAGCCTACAACAACACGCTTAATTATGTCCGGAATCTGACGTCGGGCGCGGACGCATCTGGGGAGGGCCGGGGCGCGTTGACGGGGGATACGATGTACATGACCCTGCGGCGCCAGCTGCGAAGGTACGTGACCGCCGAGGTTCCTGATCCCACTGGCCAGAGCGACCTGGTCCGGCTCGCTCAAATGGGAATCACAACCGACCGCGAGGGACGCCTGTCGATCTCCGACTCCAGCGCCTTCGAGGATGCGCTGCGGATGAAGCCAGATGAGGTCGAGCGGCTCTTCAGCGACCAGGACCACGGGATCGGGGTCCGCATGGTGGAACTCATGGATCTCTATGTCGGTGCCGGAGGGCTGATTTCGCAGCAGCGGTCACTCGTGCAATCGCGAGGGCGCACGCTGGATCAGAGGATCGCCCGCGAGGAAACCTACCTGGAAAAGCGCGAGGAGCAGTTGACCACCAAGCTGGCTGTGTTGCAGCAGATGATGACCGATCTGCAGACGCAGCAGCAGATCATGAACGCATATATGTACAGGTAATGGTGTAGGAATGGTGTGTGCGCACGTGGTGTGTAGTAGGTAATAGGTGGCATGCGGTGTGTAGTAGACAGCAAGTGGCATGCGGCGGGTAGTATGTTGAGAGCGACACGCATCTGGCGGTTGCGGGAGCTGGGCGAGCGATGAAGGCGTTGCAGCAGGCCTATGACGAAGCGCGCGCTCATCTCCGCGCGGGCAGGATCGATCGCGCGCAACTATGTGTGCGCGCTGCGAGTCGCGAGCTGGATGCCGCCGCCGGGCTTATGGCGAACGCGGCTCCGACGGCCGCCGCCGCGCTTGAGGGGAGCGAAGATGCGCTCTCGACCAACGCCGGGCGTCTCGGGCCGAGACTGAAGTTGCGCGGGGCCAGGCGTTGCGTGAAAGCCTCGGAGGTCACCAGCGAAGGACTCGCTCGCGCGCGCCTTCAGTTTGATGCGCTCCTGGAAGAGCTTGCCGTGAGGATACGCGACAGCCAGAGGGATCGGGCTCATCTGCGTGAACGGCGACGCGTGCACGGCCTGTTTCACGGTCCGCGGGTTACGGGTGGGGCACTGCTTGATCGAAGCGGTTGACCCGGAACAGATGCGCTGGCTTGCGCCTGCCCTGTTCCTGCGAGTAGACCGGACCGACCGGGTCTGATAGCCCTGGGATGGTTCATGGGGTTACGGGGGTGAGAACACAAGGGTATGCGGATCGATGATTGAGAAACTTGACAAGGCCAGGGTGATGCGCGTGCTTCCCGAGGGCACCCCAGTCATCGTGGCGACGGGAGGCGAGCTGACCGCCAGTGCCGTAACCGGCATGCTCTCCTCTTGGTCTGGATCGGTATGTTGCATCTGCCTGTCCCCGGATGGGGGCTCCAGAGTGCCGCCAGAGGGCAGCCAGGTCAAAATCGTAGCCTCCCGCCTTGATGGGGTCTACCACATCCCGGGCGTGGTCGAATCGGTCCATGTGACTAGGACGTCGGAATTGACACCTCCGGACTGCAAGCTCTTCATCTGCGCAGCCCTGGAGCGGGGCACGAGGGTGCAGCGGCGCGCCTTTTTCCGCGTTTCAGGTGATTGGCGGATTGAGATTGACATTGATGTCGAGAGCGATGATACCAATGATACCAATGAAGAAGACCGCCACCCCTGCCGGGTGTGGAACCTGAGCGCCGGCGGCATGCTCCTGGAGGACGGCCAGCGCCAGCTTCGTCCAGGGATGATTTTTTCAGCCCACCTCGATCTCGCAGATGGAGGCGAGCCTGTGGAACTTCAAATGGAGGCAATACGCAGGGATGATCGTTTCCCTGAGGCTGCCTGCGCGTGGGGTTGTCGCGTAATCAGCCCCAGCCGTGAATCCGAGAAACGCATCCTCTACTTCCTTCATGAGAGGCTCCGCACCCGTTTCCTCATGAAACCAGGGGCCTCTCCGTCAGGGAACTCTGAAGGGGACGCGCAATCGGCTTGACGCCCATCTGATGTAGTGCCTGCGTTCCGACGGCACCAAACTGGTTGCTTTCCACCTCGAACCCGCCACTGGCCTGTAACCCTCCACTAGTATCGGAGCTGATGCTCGGGTATGTTTCGGCCGAGCATGTGTGGTCTGTTGTGCCTCTCAAGCTAGCCGCTGGAAGGACTCCTGCGGTCCGGAGGGAAAGGACATGCAGACATCGCCGGAGGGCGTGTCTCCGGGGACCTCGTTTGTGCCCAGCCGGATCACGGCGGACGCTCAATATACTGATGAGGCATGGGTGGCCAAAGCCTTGCAGATGGTGGGCGGACCAGATGCGGCGGCACCCTATTATCTGGTCGCGATAGATCGTGAGGGCATGGCCCATCCTCTGGCAGGAACACTTGCCAGGCGGGCGATCGGCCCCCGGGTGCTTGAGTCACTCGAAACCCCTCTATTCTGGAGCACGATTCGTCCCGGTGTTTTCTACACCGCCGAGCAGCTTCGGGACCGAGTGCCGGCGTGGCCAAGTGAAACGCAGTTGGCCGGACGGTTCCTGAAGGATGGGGTCATTCCCCTGGGGGCGCTCCTCATGGATGAGAAGGGCGCGGTGTCCCGGGTTGAAGCTGCCAGCAAGGCCGAACCCCTGGGAGCAGCGCACGGATCCCTTGTAGATGAGTTCCGGGATCTCTTCCTGTCGCTGATCCTGCGACACTGGCGACTCACGCGCGAGGTGCGCGGCCTCAGCCAGTTCTCCCGCGCCTTGGTAGAGGCCCAGCAGGGTGGGGTTCTGGCGCTTGATGTCCAAGGCCGCGTCACCTACCTCAGCCCCCTTGGCGAACGCACCCTTGGCTTGTCGGGGGGCGAGGCGGTGGGTGCTGATTGCGCGCGGGTCATGCGACCCTCAGTCGACGGTGAGCACCCGCTCATCCTGGGACTGCGGGGGGAGCTGGAGCAACTCGAGCTCTACATTGTCGATGGCCGGGGTCGGGATCTGCCGATTTTCCTGAGCTTGAGCCGCATCGAGGGAGCGCGGGGAGAGACACTCGGCCTGGTCTGTTTCTTCCGGGACTTGTCGGAGGAACGGGCGTTGGATCAGGACTCTCGCAGGCGCGAGCGGCTGGCTGTCATTGGCGAGCTGGCGGCCGGCGCGGCCCATGAGATCCGCAATCCGCTGACGGGCATAGGCAACGCTGCTCAGGTGCTCCAAATGAGGTTGGCTGACCGGGAGGGTGACCGTCGCATGGCGGACCTGATCCTGCGCGAGACTCAGCGGCTGGATCGCATCATCACCGATCTGCTGGAATTCGGGCGCCCCGGGCAACCACGCATGCACGAGACCCACATTGACGAGATCGTGCGCGCCAGCCTTGAACTGGAGCAGCCGGTCTATAAACGCAACGGGATTCGGTGTGAGATGCGTGTGGCTGGCATGATTCCAACGATCTATGCCGACTCCGAGCAGATCAAGCAGGTGGTAGTCAACCTGATGCGCAACAGCGCGGATGTCATGCCCAACGGAGGGCTCCTCTCCCTTGAGGTAAGCGTTGTGCGCAGGCGCCGGCACGCCAGGCGCAAGCTGGGACGTCGCTCGACCGATCGCCTGCACGTGTCCACTGGGGGGCCTTTAGCGCGCTTTGTCCGCATCCGCGTGAAGGACACGGGGATGGGGATCTCGCCGGAAGCCCTGCCACGGATCTTCGACCCCTTCTTTACGACCCGGCCCCAGGGCACGGGCCTGGGACTGTCGGTTTCACAGTCGATCATTCAGGAGCATGACGGGCACATTTCAGTACAGAGCGTGCACGGCAAGGGAACGGTCTTCGAAGTGGATCTGCCGATTGAACGGAGGCAAGGTGAACGTAGAAGCTAGCCCGAGATGCGAGAGCACCCATATCCTGGTGGTGGATGATGAGGAGTCCATCCGCATCAGTCTTTCCGAAGCGCTGGCCGACAAACAGATGCGGACGCGCGTGTCCACGGCCCTCGGTGGCGAGGAGTGCTTCCAGATTATGGGGAGCGGTGATGTAGATTTCGTGCTCCTGGATCAACGCCTCAGCGCAACCCAGGAAAACGGATTGGATGTGCTCCGGCGCATCAAGGAGGAGTATCCCGGGACGGTCGTCGTCATGATGACCGCTTATGGGAAGTTCGAGTCAGCGGTGGAGGCCACCAAGCTGGGCTGCTTCCAATATATTGCCAAGCCCCTCGATCTGCACCAGCTCAAGTTACTCATACGCAATGCCCTCGAGAAGATGGCCCTTACGCGTGAAGTACGTGCGCTCCGGGCGCAGCAGCGCAAGGAGTTTGCCATTGGCACGGTCTTCGGGTCGAGTCCGCGCGTGCGCCAGCTGCTCGAGAATATCAAAAAGGTTGCCCGCAGCCGCACTTCCACTGTCCTAATCCGGGGTGAGACGGGTTCGGGAAAAGATCTGGTGGCGCGGCGGATTCACTTCTACAGCGATGTGGCCTCTGGGCCGTTCGTGGACATCAACTGCAGCGCAGTTCCCGATCACCTTCTAGAGAGCGAGCTCTTTGGTCATGAGAAGGGCGCCTTTACCGATGCAAAGTCCCAGAAAGAGGGACTCTTCGAAACCGCCAATGGTGGCACGGTCTTTCTGGATGAGGTCTCCGAGATGCCGCCCAAGCTGCAGGCCAAGCTGCTCAAGGTCCTCGAAGCGAAAACGTTCCGCCGCGTGGGCGGAACACAACCGATCCGTGTGGATATCAGGATCCTGGCGGCCACTAACCGGGATCTCTTCCGGGAAGTGGAGGCCGGGCACTTTCGCGAGGATCTCTACTATCGACTCAGTGTTATACCCATCTTCGTCCCTCCCCTGCGGGATCGCCGTGAGGACATACCCCTGCTGGTTAAGACCTTTCTGGAGCAGTTCGATCGCGAGATCGGCCGCAATGTAAGAGGGGTGACCGACCGGGCCATGGCGCTACTGGTGGCCTACAACTGGCCCGGGAACGTGCGGGAGTTGAAGAATCTGATGGAGCGGCTGGTGTTGATGGGCAGTGGGGAGAGGATTGATGAGAACGAGCTGCCTGAGCAGATCCGGTTGAACCTGAGCGGGCCGCGGGCCGCCGGGGGTCGGGGGGGACTGTTCCAACCGGGCCGCGTGCCGACTCTTGAAGAGGTCGAGCGCGTGTCCATCGAGCACGCACTCGCAGAGACGGCCTGGAACAAGACCAAGGCAGCCGATCTGCTGGGAATCTCCCGCCAAACCCTGAGGACCAAGATTAAGCAATACACGATCGAAGAGATCGCCGTGGTGGTTTAGTTAATCCTGATGCGGCCATAATCCTCGAGCGAAAAC
>JAGMDA010000403.1 GCA_023128935.1 Candidatus Eiseniibacteriota bacterium
AACTCAGCGAGCAGCTCTTCTTCCGGCCGTGTCGGATCAAGCTCCCCCTCTTCGCCATGCCCGCCGTCCGTATGTCCGGCAAAGGTCGCAAGCGCCTTGCGCAAATTCTTGAGAATCCCGCAGTAGTCGACGATAAGGCCGTTGTTCTTCCCTTCGTAGACACGGTTTGCACGGGCAATGGCCTGCATCAGGGTGTGTGCCTTGAGCGGCTTATCAAGATACAAGGTGGAAAGACTCGGTACATCGAACCCGGTCATCCACATTGCGCAGACAATAGCAATGCGGAAGGGATGACCCTCGTCTTTGAATGCAGTCTCTACATCCATCCTTGATCCATCCGGCAGCGCAAACCCTTCCTTGATGAGCTTTCGATGCGGTCGGATATTGAGACCCCACTTCCGGAATTTGTCCACTTCTCCCTGCTCTTCGCTGACGACCACGGCAAGTTGGGTCTCGTGCATCCATTCTAGTTGCCGGCGACGTTCTATCTCTTCTTGCTCACCTGCGGCAACGAGCAACTCGACGCTCAGCTCACGGATTCGCTCGCTCCAGTACTTGGAGATAAGCTTGTGCATCTTCACACAGGTCAGTTTGTCGATACAGACCAGCATCGCCTTGCCGGATTCCCACGCCGTCGAGTAGTGTCGCACGAAGTCCCGGGCGATCTGGTCGAGTCGCTTATCGGCAGTGATGATGTGGTAATCGCGCTTCAGCTCTCGCTCCAGCCGTTGCTCGATATCGACATCATCCGTCTCGAATTCATTTAGCTTCTCCGCAATTCGCTCATTGATCTCATTCGTCTCGATTCCGAGCTTCTCCCCCCGGGCGTCATAGTAGAGCGGCACGGTGGCTTTGTCCTCCACCGCCCGCTGGAAATCGTAGGTCGAGACGTACTTGCCGAAGACCCGCCGTGTGATCTGGTCGTCCTTGAAGAGCGGCGTGCCGGTGAAGCCAATGTAGCTGGCATTGGGTAGGGCGTTGCGCATGTTGAGCGCCAGCGTGCCGTACTGCGTGCGGTGCGCCTCGTCGGTGATGACGATGATGTCGTCGCGCTGGGTGTAGCCCTCGTCGGGGTTCACGTCCTGGTTGAACTTCTGGATCAGCGAAAAAATGTGCGACTTGTGCTCGGCCAGGAGGCGACTCAGGTGCTCGCCGCTGGAAGCACGGCACGGGTCGCGGTCGTGCTCCACCACACCACAGCCAGCAAAGGTCTTGTAGATCTGCGTGTCCAAGTCGTCGCGATCGGTCAGAATCAAGAAGGTGAAGTTGCCGCCGAGTTTGCGATGAATTTTCCGTGTAAAGAACACCATCGAGTAGCTCTTGCCAGCCCCCTGAGTGTGCCAGAAGACGCCCAGTTTACCCTGGCGGTTCTTTCGATCCCTAACCGCCTCGATGGCACGGTTAGCGCCGAGGAACTGGTGGTTGCGGGCAAGGATCTTCTTCAGCTCGCCGGAGGACTCGTCAAAAAGGATGAAGTTCTCCACCAAGTCCATGAAGTTCCGCTTGTCGCAGATCCCCTTGAGCAGCGTCTCCATGTCCACCACACCCGGTTCCTTTTCGGCCAGACGCTTCCATTCGTGAAAGTGCTCCCACTTGCTCGTGATGGAGCCAATCTTGGCCTTCTCGCCGTTTCCAAACATGACCACAGCATTGTAATGAAAAATGTGAGGAATGGTATCGCGGTAGTCGGAGTAGTTCTTCTCGAAGGCGGTCTTGAGATTCTTGTGGATGTTCTTGCACTCGATGAAGAGGAGCGGCAGACCGTTAACGAAGCCCACGATATCCGCCCTCCTGCGGTAGAGGTCGCCTTTCACCCACAGCTCGCGCACGCAGAGGAAGTGGTTGTTTTCAGGGTTGTCGAAGTCGAAGATCCGCAGCCTGTCGCGCACCCTCTCGCCCGTGTCGTTGCGGAAGGTGACTTGCACTCCGTTGCGGACCAGGTCGTACTTCTCGCGGTTGGTGGCAGTAATGGTCTGCGAGGCGACGGTGGCGGTGATCTGCCGTACTGCGTCGTCGTATGCCTCATCGGGCAAGTCGGGGTTCAGCTCGACGAGTTTCTCACGCAGGATATGCGTCAGCACCACCTCGCGGTCCGATCTCCGTCCCAGGTTGCAAACGGCTTGCTCTTGTCGTCCCTCTCCCTCTGGGAGAGGGTGCCGCATAGTGGCGAGTGAGGGCAGAGGTCTGCCAAAGACCTCTGTGTTGTAGGTGTAGACCGACTCCCAGCCGAGTTGCTGCTCCAGGTACTCGGCTGTGGTCTGTTGAACGAGGGTGTCTTCCGTATAGGGGACAGGATTCATGACGACTCTCCCTCCAGCTCTTCCAGGAGAGCCTTGCCTTTGGTGGTGATCCGGTACTTCTGCTTGCTGCTGCGTGGCTTGTCTGGAATGGTCATTTCAACCAGGCCGTCCTGGATTGCGGGTTGTAGGTAGCTGTAGACAAAAGTCGGCCGGTGCGATAGCCCTATCCGATCCATGAGTTCATGAGCTGAACAGGTATCCTTGCCCAACGCGAACAGAAGACGTTCCACTTGTTCGGTGACTTGTTCGGTGACTTGTTCGGTGACTTCATCCGTGACTTGGCCCTCAACTTGTTCGACCGGCCGCTTGAAAGTGGTGGTCACCCAGTGCTCCGATACCTCAATCACTGGCTCAGCCACCCCATAATCTCGGCACATCTGGCGAATGCGCCTGATGCCACTGCCAATCTGCTCGACCAGCCCCATGCGATAGAACATGCCAAACAACAGCGGATTGCGCGGGACGCTCTTCACGCCGAGATCTTCTTCCCGCATCCCAGCGGGTAGTCCACCTGGAGTCACAATTTCCAGCCGATCGTGGAAGATATGCACCTGCACATTGGCAGTGGATCGGTAGTCCCGATGCGCGATGGCATTCACGAGGGCTTCCCGCAGTGCATCTTCGGGTAGTTCTAGACGTTCATCCCGACCCCGGGCATGAGGGATCAGGGCAGTATTCAACTTGGCTTGCATGTAGCCCATGCAGTCTTCGTAGATAGAATAGAGATCGCCCGTGAAATCCTTGCGGTCGATAATATGGGTCTTTGTCGTGCCCCGGAATACCGCACAGGTCACTCCCGCCCGCAATGTGTAACGAGTGATGTCATCGCAGAGAAGCCAGGCCCCGGCGTAGGTCATCTCGCTTTTCTTGATTAAGTGTAAATTGCTCAAAGCCGCCTGCATATCCAACCCAGCAGGCAGGCCGGACCGTTTGACGAAGCGATCCCAGATTTCCGGACTCAGATCGTGGGCAAGGTCATAATCGAGGCAGGGTGTCTCGTCAAAATGAATAAGCCCTTCCTTGAAAAAGAACTCGCGAATTTCATCCCTGGACATCTGCTGTGAAGATGCCCCTTCGCGGATGAAAAACTTGCCTCCAAAAGAATACGGTTTGCTGTGCTGCTCGGGGACGGTAACACAAAGCACCTTGCCCACACTTTCCACTTCAACGGCAATGGGCGGTTCGGCAGAACGGGCGATGGACTGAACCTGGGACTTAAGATCATTGTGATTGGCAACCCCGGCGATCTCCCCATCATCCGCTACCCCAATCAGGATGATGCCACCCGTTGCATTGGCAAAGGCG
>JAGMDA010000404.1 GCA_023128935.1 Candidatus Eiseniibacteriota bacterium
GTGAGTGTGACGAGCCTCCGGTTGAAGTCGGAGTCAGGTGAAAGGATGGCTGGCACCTGGCGAAGTACGAGCGTTTTGTCACCCAGCGCCGAGCTGTTCCGGTGACGCGACACTAAACCCTCTCGCTCAGGAAGCTCGGAAGGCTGGGGCGCCACGCGTTCAGGACCGAGCCTAAGATCCGGCAGCGGGCGATATTGAGTTCCCTGAGGGCACGCTGAGCGATCTCCCAGCGCATGCGCTCGGCGCGGACTACGAGCACGACTCCATCACACGCAGCTCCAATCAAAGGCGACTCCGGATGTTCGAGCACAGGCGCGCTGTCGATAACAACAGCATCATAGCGCTCCCCCAGGTGATCGAGCAGGGAACGGATGGGTCCCGAAGTCACCGCCTCGATGTGATGGATCTGATCTTGCCCGGCAGGGAGAAAATGCAACTTGGGGTCTTCCGTCCCAACAATCGCGCTTTCCAAGGGCAGATCCGAGGTCAGGAGTTCCGAGAGCCCGGCGCGCTCGCCGATGGCATCGGAAAGGCTCAGATGCGAGCGGGCCATGTCGCCATCGACAAGCAGAACCCGCTTGCCGACTACGCTTGAGATCAGGTAGGCATAGTGAACAGCCAGGGTTGTCGATCCCTCGCCCGGCACGGCCCCGGTGAAGCACACAACCTGGCGCGACTGGCGCGAGAGCAGTACGTCCACGTTCCCCCGCAGCGTATCGAGTTCCCTGAGAAACGAGGTGTTCGGCTCGCCGAGGAGACGTCCTTGGATTTTACCATCTGGAACCAATGGGGCCAGTGGCTGATCCCCTTTTGATGATGGCGGTGCGGCAGGGGGTTCCGGAGGAGGCGTAGAACCGCCACTGCCGGCGTCTGGACGAACCGGCTCCTCCCCACGCGACTTTTTCAAGGCATCATAAATGTGGCTCACAATTCAGCCTCCGTGCAGCTTTGCCTTACCACTTCAGCCCCAGCCGGACTTCGGCCTGCGCCCGGTCGCGCGCATACAGCCTAGGGCTCGGTCCCTAGTGTCGGCACGACACATGTATCTCTGACCCCAAAACCCTGTTCGAGTTCTCTCACGGCCGCCCGAACGATTTCCATCCCGATCCGTTTACGGTCCTGAACATACCCAATTAGCAGGGATCTGTCGCAGAGCATATTGATCATGCGCGGAATTCCATTGGAGTAGCCTGTCACCTCATCCACGGCCCCCTCGTCGAAAATCCCGCCGGCCCGTCCCTCACTCGCGATGCGGATTCGGTGTTCGATGTATTCCCCTATGCCTTCGGGGGCCAAGGGTCGCAATTCCCAAATGCCTGGGATTCTCTGGCGCAGCTGACGCAGTCGATGAGAGTTGAGCTGGACCTTCAGCTCAGGCTGCCCGACAAGCACGATCTGGATCAGCTTCTGGCTGCTCGTTTCCAGGTTGGAGAGCAGGCGGAATTCCTCCAGGCTCAGGGGGGAAAGGTTCTGGGCCTCGTCCACCACGAGCACGGCGTTGCGCCCTGCGTCCCGCAGGCGCAGCAGAAACTGCTGGAAGGCTATGAGCATCTCTACCTTGCCATGCGACGGAGCAGGGAGGCCGAAGTCAATGAGGGCCATGGTTAGGAGCTGCTTGAAGGTCAGCATGGCATTCATGACGATTGCCGTTTCTACCGACTCATCCAGCCGGCCCAGCAGTGTGCGCATAATGAGGGTCTTGCCAACCCCCACCTCACCTGTCAATACGAGGAATCCCTTGCGCTCCTGAATACCATAGGTCAGATACGCCAATGCCTCGCGTTGATCCGGGGTCATAAACAGGAATCTCGGGTCGGGTGTTAGACTAAACGGTGGCTCTCTGAAGCCGTAGAATGCCTCGTATGTCGCCATCTGACTTCCCGCCCCGAAGTTGATCCCGCGCCTTGGCTATCTCGACCGTGTGCGCCCGGGATCAATACCCTACTTGCGAAATCGACTCACTGTGGCCAGTACGGGTATCTTCAGATGAGCTTCTATTTCTGCGCGACTCTTCACAGAGTGATCCAATCCATCCACCAGAAAGGCCAGGGCGATTCCCACCAAAAGGGCAAAGAGGGGAATCACCGACATCCGGGCATAGTCCCGCGTCCGCACCGGGTAGGCCTCGACGGCGTCCTCCAACACCACGACATCCCATGGATTAGATCCCACCTGAGTCGCCAGCGCATCGAGCCTGCGTTTGAGAAGCGCATCATGCGTCGTCTGCAGGGCTTCAATCGTCCGATCCATGTGCGCCAGCTGCGCCTCGCGACTCGGGAACGCGCTCAACGTCTCATTGATATAATCCAGGCTCGCCTCTAGAGAAGCCTCCTTCGCCCGGGAAGCCTCCACCACGGCTCCCAGGTATTTCGCGTACCCGGCAGCCTCCTCGCGAATCGCGATGCGGAACTCATCGAGCCTGTCGCGGAGCGCCAACACCCTGGGGTGGCCTTCGGTGTACTGGGCCTTGGCGGCGATGTATTCGGCCTCCGTACTCAGGATCGTCCTGCGCAACACGAGCAGCGCCGGCTCTCCACGGTGCGACACCTCACCGATCGGATAGATGCTTGCCGTTGGGTCGGTATCTTCATCGCTCTCGGCCATCTGTTGCATCCACTCCGTCTGGGCCTGCTGCTCGGCCACGAGGCCGCGTGTTCTGGCCAGATCGTTCTCGATCCCACGCCTTCCGATTAGCAGATTCGTGCGCTCCTCACGCAACTGAACCGTTCCCTCATTCACCAGGAACTCCGCCCGCTTGTTCTCCCAGTGCCCGATCTCCTCACGCACTCCCTCGATTTCCTGCTGGAGATAGGCAGTCGGATCTGGCGTGCGTTCATGCGTGCGGAACTCACGATAGGCCTGCGTGAGTACCCGCACGACGCTCTCGGCGACAATGGGAATGGGACAGCGATAGTAGACCCTGATGACGCTGGATTTGCCGGAGGTCGTGGTTCGAATCTCCTGCGGGTTGATCTCGTAGGGAGCATCATCCTCACCCTGGACGCCCTGCTGCACCAGGAATTCCTGGGCACGGTCGCAGATCCTGGCGCTCTCGATGATTTCCATCTCGGAGGTCAGATCTTCCTCCCAGGACAGCATCTGCTCGCCGGGGCCGAATGCAGTCACGGGATGCCCTCGGTTCACCAGAAGCTTCGAGTAGGATTCGTACGCAGAAACGCTCGTCAGGGCGAGGTAGATCACAGAAGCCAGCGTCACACCCAGGGTGGTGAGCACCACCCACTTGCGCCGGAAAAGCACGCCCAAGAAATCCCTGAAAGAGCCTGCCTGTTCTGTCGTTTCACGCGGATCTGGCACGCAAGACTCCTTGCCCTGCCGATGTGACACTCCCGGCTCCACACGTTGTCGCATGACTCTCGACAGCCCATGAGCCTGGAGCGCAATCGTCGCTGCTCCAAATCGCCACCGAGTTACTCCGCATAGTACCAAGCCACTTAGGGAACCTCGTAACTCCTCCAATCACCGAGGTGGAACGTTTTCCACCCTTCAATGTAGGCGGTGAAGGCCACCAAGTTCTTGCGGACGAACTGGTCCACGAACAGGTTGACTTCCGCAATGATCGTCCGGGGAACATAGACGACATCATAGGGCTGGAGGAAGAAATCGCGAGTCGTCACGCTCCCGTCCATGGCCGCTTTGAGATTGACGCGATAGACATCCATGTCGCTTGGTCCGCTACGGCGCAGGATAATCACAGTGCTCATCTTTCCGCTTGGCAGCGGTCCCGCCGCCGCGCCCACGGCGTGCAGCGTAGTCATCGCCGGAACATAGGGCCGGGCACCCGGCTGCTTTACCTCCCCGAGAACGTAGATCTGCTGCTCGGCGTAGTCGCTGAGCATGACGCTGACGTCCGGATACCGCAGGAGCCTGCGCAGATTGGACCGCAGATGCTCGGCGACCTCACCAACAGTCTTCCCCGCCACGTGAAGCTCTCCTGCTCCCGGGGCCGTGATCTTGCCGTCGGGTTGGACCTTGACAGTCCTGCTCAGGTCGTCGTTCTCCAAGACTAGGATGTATATCTCGTCACCGACGTGGAGCCGGTAGGCTTCGGGAAGAGCCCGCTCAGCAGCCGGGGAACGGTCGGCTACCGATAGCGGTCCCGGCTGCGGGTGACCGCCCGAGCCACAACCCAGCTGAACCCCGGTCAGGACAAGCAGGACTGCCGTTGTTCCGAGTATCCTCTGCACCGCTCTTTCCTAACTCCTGTGTGCTATATTGGGGCGGGTGTCATGTCAACTCCGGCCCCCAAGACCAATTCTTCCAGCGCGCGCCCCTTCGCGCCGGGCCGATGCTACACGGGAGGTCCCTACCGGTCAACCAACCGTGCCATCTCGTCAAGCGGACAATCACGCAGAAACTGCAGCGCTTAATTTCGCAGTAGACGGCACCCTCAGATCACGTGCCCACAAGGCGTACTCTCACCGAGAATTCGGCGCGCATTCCCCACATCTTGAAGCCTTCGAGACCACGAAGCGGTCCCGCTCGAGCAAGAGGCCCTGGAAGAGAAGCGGCAGCAGGATCTCGTGATGGCCGATCAGGTAAATGCCCTGCGGTCCCCGATGTGGTCGCTGGACGACGTTTACCAGTGGGCGATAGTGACGATTGAAATCAAGCGTGGCCGTCACCAACCCTGCGCTGTTCGCACCAAGATTGGTCACTACGGAGAAGGCTTTCAGGAAGACCTCAGGCAGGATCACCGCGCTGCCCACATTCACAACCACGGCCCCCTCGAGGTCCTGAAGGTGTTTGGCGAAAATCCTGAAATCCCGAGCCGATCCCCCTCCGGTAGCCTCCCCGGAGAACTCGGGATGTTGGTGCGTAATGTCTGTCCCGACCGCCACATGGACCGTAGCGGGGATCCCCATGTCATAGGCAACACCCATCACACTATCGGTAATCCACGCATCCCGGCGCTCTAGCAGCATGCGCCCGATCGATTCACCCAATCCCTCACCACGCTTGGCGGCCTCGACCGCGGCTTCATTGAGGAGCTGGGATGTCTCCTTCACCATGCCGAAGCGCCCCTCGTGGAGCTCGCGGGCGACATCCTCCGAGGTCACGCCCCAGAGGGCCAGCTCAGCGTCATGGATCGTGAAGGCCCCGTTGACCGCCAAGAGGGTAGCGAAATCCTCCCGCAGAAGGCCTGTCAGCAGCGGGCCCAAGCCGACCTTAATCACGTGCGCCCCGAACATCCAGATCACGGGCCGCCCGCGGTTGCGTGCAGTGACGATCGCACGGGCCAGCGTGTGGAGATCCAGGGCCGCCAAGGTTCCGGGCAGACCATCCCAGAAGTCGGCAAAGGACCCGACCCCAGTGGGGGGATCAGCCAGCATTCCCCGCTCCACTTTGTATCGGCGTCGGGCGATCTCGATCCGCTTGAGCCGCCGCAGGTCGATCTCCTCGTACCGGCCCATCACCCCGTCTCCCATTCCTGGCGCCCATCGACATCCACGAGGACCACGGAGATTGCCCCGATCGGCAGCTTGCTCTTCATCTGGACCGGGATCCTCCGGCGATCGTCGGTCAGCCAGATCATGAGTTGACCCTGATGCTTGAACAGGCCCTCACTGCGCATCACCGGTTCTACGACCAGGCAGTCGAATTCCCCCGCGGGCACCTTGATCCTCTCGCGCCGGTGCACCTTCACGTGGATCGGGTAGTTCTTCCGATCCACATGGCTCTCGAGGTCAAAACCATCCCCGGGCTCCATTGGGTGGCGCGCACGAACTTCATAGAAGGCACTTAGCAAATCATGAGATCGGGGCTTCATCTCGAAGATCCTGCCGTCATCATGGATGGCCAGGTGGTTGCGTTGATCCATCGTCACCACTGTGTTGTTCCGATAGTCACCCTCGATCAGATGTTTCTCGAAGCGCCGCGACAGGAGATAGCGCGTGTCTATGAAGCTCTCCACCCGATCGTTGACGAAGTAAAAAGTGGAGAAGAAGCTGTTACTCCGGGCGGTCGTTACGATGTGAAAACAGGAGTCCCCGTCGATGACCTCGATCCCGCCGATCGACATCGTGGCCTCTCCAGCACGGATCGGCCCGTAGCGAACGGAGAAGATAAGGCGCTCACCAAGGACAAAGACATCATCAAGATGGGGGTGGGTCTTCAGGAACGCCCGTCTCTCCCATTCAGCGATAGAGACTGCCTTGAACTCGAACCGGGGTGAATCGGGCAGGAGTTGTGTTTCCAGGTCCAGACCGGTGCCTGAAGGCGCCGTGACAGGATCCGGTCGGGAAAATCCCGGTCCAGTAGAGGGCCCCGCATCTCCAGCAAGACAGATGCATCCCAGCAGTGAGATGGCGGCACAAACTGAACGCATCCCCATCCGTTAGGCATCTCCGTTCTGGCCCCGGGCCCGCTATCAAGCTCCTCCTTGACGTGCCCTTGACCGGTGAAGCCCGAAAACCAGCTGCTGGCCCAGTAGGTGGTGCTCGCTAGGAATGTTCGGCCATGGCCTGCCTGCGACTGAGCCGGATCTTGCCCTCGCTGTCCACACCGATCACCTTGACTAGAACCATATCGCCTTCACTGACCACGTCCTCGACCCGGCCGACGCGGTGATCATCCAGTTCGGAGATGTGGATCAGGCCATCCTTGCCCGGCAGGATCTCGACAAAGGCCCCGAAATTCGTAATCCTGACAACCTTCCCGTTATAGACCTGGCCAACTTCGGGATCCTCGGTCAATGCCTTGATGATATCAACGGCCCTCACTGCCATTTCTCCGTCCACGCATGCGACCTTGACCTTTCCGCTATCGTCGATGTCGATCGTGGCACCGGTTTCTTCGGTGATCTTCTTTATGATCTTCCCGCCCGGGCCAATGATGTCGCGGATGCGCTCGGGGTTGATCTGAAGCACGGTGACGCGAGGAGCATAGGGAGAAATGCTGGACCTCGATTCAGAGAGCGCCTTATCCATCTCATCCAGGATCTGCAACCTGGCCTTGCGCGCCACTGCCAGACCCTCGGCCAGGACCTCCGCACCCAGACCCTTGATCTTGAGGTCCATCTGGATCGCTGTGATCCCTTCCCGAGTCCCAGCCACTTTGAGGTCCATGTCGCCCAAGTGATCTTCCAGGCCTTGAATATCCGTCAAGAACCGGTGCGTGCTGCCGTCGCTGATGAGCCCGGTGGCGATGCCGGCAACCGGGGATTTGATAGGCACACCGGCATCCATGAGCGACAAACTGCCGCCACAGACCGAAGCCATGGAAGAGGAACCGTTCGACTCAAGGATATCGGAGACCACTCGGATGGTGTATGGAAAGCCATCGTTGGACGGCACAATCGGGGTCAGGGCCCGCTCTCCGAGGAGACCATGCCCCATGTCCCTGCGGCCTGGTCCCCGGTTAGGTTTTGCCTCGCCAACACTATAGCCTGGAAAGTTGTAGTGAAGCATGAAGGTCTTCCAGCTTTGTCCCTGGAGTTCCTCGATGCGCTGCTCATCCATCGTAGTCCCCAGGGTCGTAACCACCAGGGCTTGGGTCTGTCCGCGTGTGAACAGAGCCGAACCATGCGTCCTCGGTAGTACACCTACCTCACAGGAGATCGGCCGGATTTCATCCAAGGCGCGGCCATCCACGCGCCGCTCCTCTTCGAGCACAAGCCTGCGAACGTGCGCGCCCTCAATCTCCTCAATGCACCTGCTGATTGCAGCCTCGGCTTCGGGGTAGGTCTCCGCAAGAGCCTCGAGCACCTCTTCCTTCAGCTGCGTCTTGGTGCGGTAGCGCTCAAGCTTGTCCCGCAGCTCCAAGGCAGAGCGGATCCGATCCCCAACTCTCTCCTCCACCGCCGCCGCGAGCCCATCGGGGAGAGCGCGCGCGGCGATCTGGCGCTTCTCAACTTGGATCTGTGAGAGCAACTCCTCCTGAAGACTCACAATCTGCTGGATAGCGGGAATTGAGCATTCCAGTGCCTTGAGAAATTCCTCTTCGCTGATTTCCAGGGCATCTCCCTCGACCATGATGATGTTGTCCTTGGTGCCAGCTACAACCAGATCCATGGTGCTCTCTTCCAGTTGCGTGTGGGTCGGGTTCAGCACCAGTTCGCCACCCACCTTCCCGATGCGGACGGCTCCCACCGGTCCCGGGAAAGGAATATCCGAAAGGCAAACCGCAGTCGAAGCAGAGATCAGTGCCAGAATGTCGGCCCTGTTCTCCTGATCCGAGGAGAGCACTTCATTGGCAACCGTGATCTCAAACCGGATGTCCTTGTCAAAGAAAGGACGCAGGGCCCGGTCAATCAACCGTGCGCTGACAGTCTCATTCAGGCCCGGGCGCCCCTCCCGCTTGAAGAAACCACCCGGGATGCGGCCGGCCGCATAGGCCTTCTCGCGATAGTCAACAAACAGGGGTAAGAAACCCCGGTCATTCCCGTCACGCTTTGCGGAAACGACGTTTGAAAGCACCACCGTGTCGGCGTACTGAACCAGACAGCTTCCAGTGGCCTGCCTGGCGATGCGACCCGTTTCAAGGCGGAGCGTACGCCCACCTAATTCGATTCTTACTTCATGTGGCATGGAAATCCTCTTTCATTTGTCGGTGATTGCGCACCGTAAGTGGAAGTTGCGCCTGATGGAGATAATTGGTCCGTGCGGGCTGGCTCATCGGACCCGATCCTTGGGTCTCCCAGAGGGAAGCTCTTGCGTCGCATGTACCTAGCGGCGCAGGCCAAGTTCCTTGACGATACCGCGGTAGCGCTCGATCTTGGCCCCCTTGAGGTACTCGAGAAGACGACGCCTGCGCCCAACCATGCGGAGGAGTCCCCGGCGCGAGTGATGATCACCCTTGTGGATCTTGAAGTGCTCGGTCAAGTACTTGATCTTCTCGGTCAACAATGCAATCTGCACCTCCGGAGAGCCGGAGTCGATTCCGTGCAGCTTGAACTTCGAGATGATTTCGTGCTTCTTGTCTTTGGTGAGCGACATTCCTTCCTCCGCCGCGAAATCGTCGCGCTGGGTACCTCCCAGCTGCATACATCCATCAAACATTTGAACCGCATGAAGCTATCACACTCATGGGCAAGACACAAGGTGGTTCTCAAAACCGTGTCCGAACCTGTGGCGAGCCGCGAGGAGATCTCCCTGAATGGCCCGCTTCAGGCTCGCCAGGTCCGGGAATCGCCTTGCCTCTCGGAGCCACTCCAGGAAACTGATCCTGATAGTCCTGCCCAAGAGATCACCCTGATAGTCCAGGAGATGGACCTCGGTGAGCCGGTCATGACCCGTACCCAGGGTGGGCGCTTGGCCCCTGTTGACCACCCCTGTAAAGCGGCCTTCGTCGATCTCAGCTTCCACTAGATATACCCCGGGTGCCGGAAGCAGCTGGTCTGAGTCTACCTCCATGTTGGCCGTCGGCACGAGACAGCGCCCTCCGATGCCACGGCCTGGCACAACACGTCCCTCGACGACCAGTGCGTGCCCGAGCAACCGAGTTGCCTCTGATACCCTGCCTTGACGGATTTGCTCCCGGATGCTGGTGCTCGAGATCCTCATCCCACCCTGGCATACGGCTGCGACTTCCTCGACCCGGAATCCCAGATCGCAGCCGGCAGAGCGGAGCATCGCCACATCCCCCTGGCGATCTGCACCAAAGCGGAAGTCGTGCCCTACCACGAGGCTAACTGGATCCAGTTCGCGCAGCACGACCTGCTTCAGAAACTCTCGCGCTGAGAGGGCGGCCATCTGCCGGGTAAATTGCAGCAGCAGTATGCGCTGGATGCCAAATTCCGCCAGCAGAGATGTCTTCTCCCGCGAGAGCGTGAGCAGGAGAGACTCATCCTCCGGCGTCAGGACTTGTAGCGGGAGCGGATCAAAGGTCACCACGCCGGGCAGCGCTCCTTCCCGGGCCGCTGCCTGCGTCACTCTCCTGAGGAGCGCCTGGTGTCCCAGGTGAACCCCGTCAAACCCGCCGATGGCTGCCACCATCCTGGCCGATCCGGTCTTGCCTCCCATCGGCTCCCTCCTGACGTTCGCCTTAGGGCTCGCGCAATAATAACTTCCCATTTACGCCGGTGCCGCCCGGCGAGAAATCCGGACTAGATCACCCGTACGAGTTCAAGGTTGAGCGCATCGGACCAGGGACGGTCAGCCAGCCCTTCACTCTGCACGGCCTTCCCTAGGGCCATGAGTTCCCCGGTCGAACTAATCAGGCACCCGATCTCGTCGGCCACGGGAGGCCGTTCCATCTCTAGAACGATCCAGGGCGGCGTGTGCCCGTGCCGCAGCTTCGCGGCCCAGAACCTCGGGATCCTCCAGGCCGGCAAGTGCGCTGCCGCCTGTGCCATCGAGATCGATCTGGCGATCAGATCACTCCTCTGCATATCCTCCTGGAGCCGCACCGCATCACCCACCTCGAATGGTCCAATGCGCATCCGGCACAGCTCCTCAACGTAGGCACTGGCCCCCAGTGAGGCCCCGAAGTCCTCCACGAGCGTGCGCACATATGTGCCGCGCGAGCACCGGACGCGGAAGCGGATCCGCAGGCCATCCACCTCCAGGATCGCGAAGGATTCGACCAACACTCGGCGCGCTTTGCGCTCGACGGTGATGCCCTTGCGCGCAAGCTTGTAAAGCCGCTGGCCATTGTGCTTGAGCGCTGAGACCATGGGCGGCACCTGTAGAATCTCGCCCTGTAGACCGGCTGCGCTCCGGCGAAGGGCTTCCAGGGACGGCAGGGCAACGTTCCATTCGCGCTCGATCCGGCCAAAGGCGTCACCCGTGTGCGTCTGGGCTCCGAAGCGCATCCAGCCCTCGTACTGCTTGGGTAGATCCATCAGGATGCTCGAGAGCTTGGTGGCACGTCCCACGCAGCAGAGCAAGACACCTGTCGCAAACGGATCCAGCGTGCCCGTGTGCCCAACCTTGCGGAAACCCAGGATTCGACGCACACGGCGTACGGCATCGTGGCTCGTCCAAGGGCTCTCTTTATAAATGTTGAGCACGAACCCCTGGCCCTCAAGGCCGCCTGCATCCGTCACGGCCCCTCCTCCGCTTCGGCCCGATCCTCACCGGTCAGTTCCCTGTGGATGCGGCCCTCGCTGGACGCATCTTCCGAGCGCGAGTCGTCCTCGTCCGGGGGGATCTTCGTGGCCTTCAATAGGTCCATGATCCGCTGGCTGTGCTCGATGGAATGGTCCTCTTTGAACTGGAGTTCAGGTATCATGCGCAGCCGCACACGCCGCCCCAGCTCCGCTCGCAGAAAGGAGCTGGCCCTTTCCAATACGGCTATAGAGCGACGCACATCCTTGGCGTCATCACCCAACACCGAAATGAAAACCTTCGCATAACAGAGGTCAGAGCTCATCTGGACCCGGGTTATGGTCACCCACCCGATCCGGGGATCGTTCATCTCGTGCTGCAGGATCTGGCTGAGTTCCTGACGCACCTGCTCGGCCACCCGCGCGCGCCTCAATTGCTTTGCCAAAGCCTAATCCTTTCCCTCCGCACCAGGCGCGGGGTCAAAGTGCTCGTCATCCTCATGAGTCTCATCCCAGGCCTCGGTCGGGGTCACTGGCATCCCTGCGGAGAGGATATGATCCTTGGGCGCGCAGGGCGCACCCTCAAAGGGTTCGACCCGCGTCTCCCAGGAGGCCACGTAGCAGCGCGTTTCTTGGTCGACGAGCCGCCTCATCGCTTCCAGCGCAGATTCCAAGGACCTGGGGCGTGCGCCTATAAGGGCGATGCCTATCGTTCCCCTCTGACGGAGATCCTGGTTCGCCACCTCCGAAACGGATACATGGAAGCGGGATCGGAGTCGTTCCTTGAGGCTGCGGACAACGGATCGCTTGTCCTTCAGCGAGCGGCCCTGCGGGATGAGGACCTCAAAGCGACAGATTGCGAAAAACATGAAGCCTAGAACTCGGTAATTGGGTAGCAATCGATACGCCAGGAAGCCCTAGGATCATGTCCGGCAGGCTAGGGTTTCGCCGACGATATCTCTTCGACCACAAAGGCCTCAATCAGATCACCAACCTGGATCTCACCGAAGCCGTCCAGCATAATCCCACAGTCAAACCCAGTGGCCACTTCCTTCGTGTCTTCCTTGAAGCGTTTCAGGGAAGCCACCTTCCCCGTCCAGATCACGTCCTCGTTGCGGATCAACCGCACGCGGGCTTGGCGCGTTATCTTTCCCGCGACGACATGGCTCCCAGCCACCGTACCGACCTTGGTCACCTGGAAGACCTCCCGGACCTCGGCCGAACCCAGAACCCTTTCGATCTCCTTCGGCTTGAGGAGCCCGGCTTTAGCGGCCTTGAGTTCATCAATCGCCTCATAGATGACTCTGTAGAGGCGGATCTCCGTATCCTCATCCTGCGCGAGCTGCGTGGCTTTGGGATCTGGCCGTACATGGAATCCAATGATAACCGCACCGGACGCCGCGGCCAGGAGAACATCCGACTCGTTGATCCTCCCGACACCGGTGTGGATGATCACTACAGTAACCTGCTCATCGGAGAGCTTCTCCAGCGAGTCGCGCAGCACCTCCACTGAGCCTTGGACATCCGCCTTGATAATGACCCGCAGATCGATGCGCTGCTGCTCCTTGATCCGCGTGTGAAGCTCACCCAGTCGGAAGCGACTGGCCGCCTGGCGCATCCGCTTCGCGCGCGCAATCAGGGTCCGCTCAGCGGCAATCATGCGGGCCACCGAGTCCGACTTCACCACTGTCAGGGTGTCACCTGTCTGTGGAACCTCGGACCAGCCCATCACCTCCACAGGGGTCGAGGGCACGGCGCTTTCAAGGCGGTCTCCCCGCTCATTGGTCATCGCCCGGACCTTGCCATACGCAGTGCCACAGACAAAGGCATCCCCGATGCGCAGCGTGCCGCTCTGGATGAGGACCGTGGCTATAATCCCGCGTCCGGGATCTTTCTTGGCCTCGATGACCGTGGCCCTGGCAGCCCGATCCCTCTGGGCCTTGAGTTCCTGGATCTCCGCAACCAGCAAGATCATCTCGAGCAGCTTGTCGACATTGGTTCCCTGCTTGGCAGAGATTTCCACCGCGACTATCTCGCCGCCCCAGTCCTCGACGAGCAGACCCTGCTCGGACAGCTGTTGCTTGATCTTCTCGGGATTGGCAGCGGGCAGGTCGCATTTATTGATGGCAATGATAATCGGTTTGCGGGCAGCCCTGGCGTGGTTGATCGCCTCGATGGTCTGTTCGTTCACCCTGTTATCTGCGGCCACCACCAGGACAACAATATCGGTGACATCCGCTCCCCGTGCACGCATCTGCGTGAACGCCTGGTGCCCAGGCGTATCCAGGAATGTGACCAGCTTGTCGTTCTCAAGGCGCGCCTGGTAGGCACCGATGTGCTGCGTGATGCCCCCGGATTCACCGGAGATGACATCGCTGCTGCGGATGTAATCAAGCAGTTTGGTCTTGCCGTGGTCAACATGCCCCATCACTGTAACGATCGGCGGGCGTTGAACCTCAGGAACCGCTTCGGCTTGATCCTCAATCTCCTCGATGAGTTCGTCACCGTACTCCTTGACGAACTCTACCTCGAGGTTGAACTCGTCGGCTACAGCCTCGATCGTATCCCGATCCAGCCTGCGGTTGATGTTGGCAATAACGCCCAGACGCAGACAGGTCACCACGACTTCATTGGGTCGAACATCCAGAACAGAGGAAAGCTCCGATACGGTTGCATACTCGTTGATCCGGATCTTCGTGATCTCCTCCTCGACCTCGGTGCCATCCTCTCTGCGCACCTTGCGCCTTTTACGCGGGCGACTGCCGCCATCAAGGGTAGCCATGGTCTTGCGCACGCTTTCCAGCAGCTCGCGCTCGTCTACTTGACGCTGCTTCCTCTTGCGCTTCCCCTTGCGTCCTGGCTTGCCCCCCCCAACGCGAGGCCCGCCATGCCAACCGGGTCTCCCGGGCTTGGCAGGCCCGCCCATACCTGGACCGCTCGCGGGTTCGAGCTTGCTGGCGCCGGAAGGACCCCGGGGCCGATAGGTCCGCGTGACATCCACCGTCGAGGAACGCCCTCGCCCCTCCTTCCGGGGAGTGGCAATCGGGGTACGAGCGGATGGAGTATCACCGCGCGCGGGTACCGCCGGACCTACCCGCCGCGCGGGGGGCGGAGCCGGCGGTGCCGCGGAGGCAGTTGCATCTAGTGTGGGAATACTGACATCCGGGGCCTGGGGCAGTGTATCGAGACTCCAGACCTGAACTGGAGCCGATTCGGGCGCTGTTGCCGCGGCGGCAAGCTCGGTCCGGTGTGTGCTCTTCACCGCTCTGCCACGGGCACCAACCTCGCGTCCGGCCGACCGCTTGACGCCGGCTAGCTGATGCCTTACCTGATCCGCGACAGAGGAGTCCACAGCAGAGGCATGGCTATTGACTGAGACACCGACTGTCTCGAGGATCTCCATTACGACCTCATTGGAGGTCTTGAGTTCCCGTGCCAGCTGGTATACGCGAACCTTCCTCAACCAAACTCCCCCCTTCGGGACCCCAGGCTAAATTGCATCGCCCTCGCCAGGCCTGCTCATTGGGACGCCATCGCTGCGCTTTGCCTCCTTCGCAGAAGCCAGCGCCTTGGTCTCATCGGTTTGAAAAGAGACATTTCCTGTCTCGGCAGTATTTGCTGTTTCTTCACTTCCAGCTGCCGCCGGCGAGTTTTCGTCCCCAGCTGCCGCCGGCGAGTTTTCGTCCCCAGCTGCCTTTTGCTCGCCGTCATCACTGGATGCCTCC
>JAGMDA010000405.1 GCA_023128935.1 Candidatus Eiseniibacteriota bacterium
ACACCGGAGATCGTTTCGGTATCAGCGTCTCAACGGAGTGCTTCCATGGCCACATTGCATCCATGGCCATCCAGCTGCAGTTCTCAGGCGGCGCCAGCGACACGGTGCACTTCGCTCTGAGTGTGGGCACCGCGAGCTCCGATGACCCGACCGGTCCCGATACGTATGGCTACTACGCCTTCGACAACACCGACATCGGATATCCCGATGCTCCGACCTACAACTGGATCGAGATCGCCCCCCACCACGGCGGTCCGGGAACCGACGTGGGACTCAACGACTTCGGCGGCTCCAACGACGACTCTAAGGTGGTCGACCTGCCCTTCCCCTTTGTCTTCTACGGCGAGATCTTCACTCAGGCAACCATCTGCTCCAATGGCTGGATCTCCATGGGTTCGACCTACCTGGAGAACCGTCGCAACTGGAACATCCCTGCGGCCGGCGCCCCGTCCTATCTGATTGCGCCTATGTGGGACAACCTCTACCAGTCGGGGAACGACAGGGTTTATCACTGGTTTGATCCAACCAGCCATCGGTACGTCATCCAGTGGAACGATCTCCGCAACAACCAGGGGGGCGCACTGGAGAACTTCGAGGTCATCCTCTACGACCCTGAGCACTATCCCACGGCCACTGGTGATGGCGAGATCGTGTTTCAGTACGAAACGTTCAACAACAGCGACTACCTGCAGCACTACTGCACGGTCGGAATCGAGAACGAGGATCAGACCGATGGCGTCATGTACACCTACTACAATCTGTACAACGCCGGTGCGGCAACGATTCAGAGTGGCCGTGCGATCAAGTTCACTAGCTTCTCGGACGAGCCGAGAGGAACGCTTACCGGAACGGTCACGAATGAGACCAATGACAATACGCCTCTCGAAGGAGCAACGATCCATCTTCTAGAGAGCGGTCGGATTTTCACCAGCGGACCCAACGGAATCTATGGCGGTGCCGTGGGTATCGGCAGCTACACGGTTACGGCCTCGCACGCGAGTTTTGCGCCGGACACGGCTTACCAGGTCCAGATCAGCGAGGGGCACACGACGCAGCTCGACTTCGCGCTAACGGATATCGTGCCCCCGGCGTTCAGTGGGACGACGAACTACGCCAACACGAGCAACGACGAGGGTCCGTATGAGATCTACTCCACGGTGATTGAGTACTCCGCCTTCGAGGAACTGTCCCTGGTCTACAATGTCGGGGGTGCAGGTTGGGTGCCCGTGTCAATGACAGACCAGGGTGACAATCTCTACATGGCTTCGATCCCGGGACAGGAGCACGGTTCATTGATCAAGTACTACCTCTCCGGCGAGGATGTGGGAGAAAACGCCGCCGCGGATCCCGCGAATGCTCCATGGGAATCCTACGAGTTCTGGATCCTGGAGCCGCTCTTCGAAGATGACATGGAGTTGGGTGTGGGAGACTGGACCCACTACGTGGGCACCGCGGGTTTCGTTGACCAATGGCACCGCTCCTCGCAGCGCAACCATACGCCCGGAGGTTCCTGGTCGTGGAAGTTCGGAGATGAGGGTGGGGAGAACTATGCCGATCTCTCGGATGGCGCGCTCGAGTCCGCCCCGATTGCACTCGACGGGGATGCTGCACTGAGCTTCTGGCATTGGATCGATGCGGAGACCAGCCAGGCCCACGCGGGCTATGCCTACGACGGCGGCATTGTTGAGATGTCGATCGACGGGGGTGACTGGACGCAGATCACGCCCGCGGGAGGCTATCCCTATCTGATCAGGGATGGCAGCACCCCGGGACCGTTTACCGCTGAGACACCGGTCTTTTCGGGAACGAATGATTGGACCAAAGTCCAGTTCGACTTGGGCGCACTCGTCGGCTCCGTCCGGTTCCGGTTTCAGTTCGGGAGCGATGGTGCGGAGACCCGGGAGGGTTGGTTCATCGACGATGTGGAAATCATACCTGGCGGTCCAGACCCTTCTGGAGCAGAGGATCTGAAACTCCTTCCGCGCGTCGTGGCGCTCCACCAGAACACGCCGAATCCGTTTGGAGGGTCGGGTCACGGAACACGGATCCGCTTCGACCTGCCGCTGGCATCCCCGGTGCGCTTGCAGGTCTTCGATGCGAGCGGGCGCTTGGTACGCACTCTGGTTGATGGAGGACTGTTAGCCGGGCGGCACCGGCTGAACTGGGATGGTCGCGATTCCGGCGCCCACCCGGTTGCCAGCGGCGTATACTTCTACATTCTGGAAACAGCGGGCCACCATCAGTCCAAACAGATGCTGATCCTCCGATAGCATTTTCAGAACCTAGGCGTTTGAGTTGGAGAGGCGGGGGAAGGGCTGTCCTTCGCCGAGAGCCAATCCGGTCACGCAAAGGTGCCGGAGTGGGAAGGATTCTAGAACAGCTTGTAGGCCACTCCGAGACCCAGGACCTCGCGGAAGCGACCGCGCAGATCGACTTCCTTGTCGTACAGCAGCTCGGCGAACAGCGAGACCTGTATGTATTTGGAAACGGAGGCTGACAGTGTGTTCTCCCAAGCGACATCCGGCGTCTTCCAGTAATCCTCGTTCTCCAGCCCCTTGAAATCGTCCACCTTGGAATTGAAGAGCGCCTTGAAGACACGCAGTTTGCTCACGTACTTCATCTTCTCGCCACTAAATGTCTGCGCGTAGTCGGTCACCCACTCCAGCCCGCCGTCGGTGGTCGTGTTCGTCTCGGTCTCCTCAGGATCGATAGACAGGACGTCCTTCCAGATGTGATGCCGCAGGCTAAAGCCCAGACGGGAGAGCAATTCGGCCTGCTCGTTCTTGACCAGCGTACGCCCTACGCCAAGGGCTTCGCTGAGCGTCATCGGGTCAATGTAGTGGACTACTTCGGGCACGCTGGCATCGTAGAACTGGCTCTCGAAGGTGAACGACGCATACGGATCCACGGCCAGGCCGAGCGTCATGCGCAGCAACGACTCAAAGAAGATGCGGTCGGAAGACTTCTCCGGTGACAGCCAATGCCTCTCCTTGGCGTCGTCCTCGCGTTGGGTGTGCGTTTGACCGTAGGAGAGCTTGAGCGTATTGCGCCAGTTGTAGCGCGGACTGAGCGCCTTCTCAGCGGATAGATTGCCGACGAAGGTCCAGGCGATCGATCCCGATTCGCCCCCCGTCCAGGCATCGTTATAGCTGGCTTGGTTGAAATTGAGCCCCAAGTCGGCCGACTTCTGCCAACCCTCGGCCCACGCTGCGGTGGGCGCGGTCAGCAGAATCCCCACTAAGAACAGCATACTTCTCTTCACGCGATCCTCTTCTTCGCGCGTGATTCGGTCGACTTCCCTCCAAGCATAGCACGTTCACCAGGTGGGTTCTGAGTTTTCTCCGTCCATTGTGACCGAGGGGCGATTGTTGATATAATGACGGTGAGTTCCCGGAGCCCGCGAGTCTCTCCGCGGTCCGAGGATGAACGAGGAAGGAGAACATCACCATGGCCCCGATGATCAGGATTAGGATCTACCCTATTCGATTTCACCTTGTGGCGATCGCCATATTGGCTCTGGTCACGCCCGCCCTCCTGGCGTCCTGCGGCGATTCGGTAAATGGTCCCGGGGACGAGGAACAGGTCTGGGAGGAGCAGCGCTCCGACCTGAGCCGGAATATGTCTCCCAGTCCGACGCCCGAAGATCTGGCACAACTGGTTCAGGGGAACCACGAGTTTGCCTGCAATCTTCTCACCCACCTGCGAGCGGAGAGCGGAGATGAGAACCTTCTGGTCTCGCCGCTTAGCATTCGCATCGCCTTTGCGCAAGCCTACGCGGGAGCGCGGGGTACCACGGAAGAGGAGATAGCGCAGACCCTGCGTTATCTGCCGGAGGGCCAGGTGGCGCTGCACCAGGCCTTCAACGCCCTCGACCTCGCTCTGGGTAAGCGAAATCTGCCGATGGGCAATGAGGGCGAGGATCCGGTTGAGCTACACATTGCGAACTCATTCTGGGGGAAAACCGGATACCCATTCCTGGATTCTTACTTGGATGTATTGGCGGTGAACTACGGAGCCGCCATTCGCTCGCTCGATTTCCTCTCGGATCCCGAGGGTGCGCGAAAGATCATCAACAGTTGGATCGAGGACCGGACCCGAAGCCGCATCCGCGATCTTCTGCCGCCCCAAGCGCTCGAGGGGCCAGTTGTGGCCGTGCTGACCAATGCGCTCTATTTCAAGGCCCCGTGGGATCTGCCCTTTGATGTACAGTTGACGAGGCAAGGAACGTTTTTCGTCACCGAAGATAACCCGGTCGCGGTCGATATGATGCATCAGCTGGAGTCCTTCGCCTATGCGGAAGGGGAGAACTACCAAGCGCTGGAGTTGGTCTTCCGCGGCAAGGAGCTCTCCATGGTCCTTCTGCTTCCGGCGCGCGATGCCTTCGAGGCTTTCGCAGCGCAGATGGATGCGGGTCAATTGGGCCGCATACTGAGCGATCTAGCCCCAGCTGACGTGGAGGTCACGCTGCCCAAGTTCACTAGCGAGGCCAGCTTCAAGCTGAAAGACACGTTGCGGGATATGGGGATGGGGACCCCGTTCACAGTAGAGGCCGACTTCAGCGGCATGGTTAGCGGTCGCGATGTGTGGATCGACGAGGCCTACCACAAGACCTTCATCAGCGTGGATGAGAAGGGCGCCGAGGCGGCTGCGGCCACGGCCATCGTCATGGTCGAAAGAGGGGGCGGCGGCGATCACGAGTTCATCGCCGATCGGCCGTTTCTGTACCTGATCCGCGATCGCGAGACCGGGGTGATCCTATTCCTCGGTCAGGTCATGAATCCGGTGGGCTAAGCGGTCACAGCCCGCGCAGCGGCCCGTCAGGCATTCCCTTAAAGCACCACAGTGTCGGCAACTGACGGCAGCCTTCCCCTCAGAGGGGAACGGAGTGGGAAGGTCGTAATCCTCAACGGGTCTCAGCTGGTACCTCGGACATCTCTCAAGTCTGTACTCCATCTGCTACTTCCTGGCTCGGGATGTATCCGGTTTCCCGTGAAAATCTACCGCCGACCTCCAAGCGAGGCTGCACTAGCGTGACACCTCGGCGAGCCGATGTCCAGACCTGCTCTGCAAGCGATCAGGTTAGCGGGTTGCATGACAACGGCTGGCTGCGGGTGTGAAGACCCGTTGTTCCTGATATATCAACGGCTGGCTGCGGGTGTGAAGACCCGTTGTTCCTGATATATGATGTCTTGGGGCGTCAGGTGCGCCGCCTGCTGGATGGCATGCGGGATAGCAGACGGCACGCTGTTACCTGGCAGGGGCGTGGCGATCACGGCCGGGACCTATTGACCCACATGGTTCCCAAGCCCACGATACGTGGGCTTCTGGAGGCTTGCCTTGGGCCTTGAAAAGGAAGTCGCGATGAGCCTCTGCATGCCAGTGGGAGACATGATGCTCAAGCTGGGACAGGCATGAGTGACTTCTGATGCAAGCATAGAATGGGAGGAGAGCTGCCATGAAGAAAGTCGGCATCATCATCTGCAACCGCTACCATACCTGCGCAGGTGGCAAGTGCCTGCGGGCTTTGCGAAATCGGGAGGGAGCCTTCACTCTGTATAAAAGTGAGGAAGTAGAGTTGGTCGGCTATACAACCTGTGGAGGATGTCCCGGCGGTAATGTCGAGTATGCTCCCGCAGAGATGAAAAGGAACGGCGCAGAGGTCATCCACCTCGCGACGGGCTTGGTGGTCGGCTACCCGCCCTGCCCGCGTCTGCAGGCCTTCTGTGAGTTCATCCCCGCCAAGTACAGGCTAGAGGTAGTCATCGGTACCCATCCCATTCCGCAGAATTATTACCTGACCCACCAAGAATTGGGTACCTGGCAGTCAGCCAGATGGCGAGAGTGGATCCGGCATGTCCTGCCCGACGAAGAGACGCGTCTAGCATACGATTGATGGCGCTGCTGCACTCCTAGCGCCCGTCATGCGGAGCGCCCTGGCAGACGGGGCAGAAGTACGTTCCCCGCTGCGCGACCACGGTCCGTTCGATTGGGGCCCGGCAGCGGCGGCAGGGCAGGCTGGCGCGGTGGTAGACGCGCAGATATCTCTGATAATCGCCGCCGCGATAGGCCCAGTCGAAGCTCGTTCCGCCGTAGCGGATCCCCTTGCGCAGCACGTGACGGATGCTGCGACACAAGCTGGCCGTCTCCGCGGGGGAGAGCGTGTTCGCGCTCCGCAAGGGGTGCACCCGCGCGAGATTCAACGCTTCGTCGGTGTAGATGTTGCCCAGGCCGGCGATGAAGGCCTGATCGAGCAGCAGCGGCTTGATTCGCCGGCGCTGGTTTTCCAGAAGTCGTTGCAGCAACCTGGCGGTGAAGCCCGGCTCCAAGGGCTCCAGTCCGAGCCCACCTACGATCTCCGTTGGTTCAGCGGTCAACCAGATGCGGCCGAACTTGCGCGCATCCGTGAAGCAGAGACGCAGTCCGCCATCCAACTGCAATACCAACCGGCAGTGGGCAGGCAGTGGTGCGCCCTCGCTCTCGGTCCGCAAATCGCCCGACATGCGCAGGTGGACCACGAGCGTATCGGCACTGAGCTGGAAGAGGAGGTATTTGCCGCGCCGGCGGATGTCGCGTATCAGCTGGCCGCGGATCCGGCGCTGGAACACCCGGCGGGACGGTGCCGCCAGCGTACGCTCCCACAGGAGCCGGCTGCCCTTGATCGTGCGCTCCAGCACAGACAGCCCACCTCGCTCCCCGTCCTGTAGCGCGGTACGTATCGTCTCGACCTCGGGCAGTTCCGGCATTGGATGCGTTACCTCCATTCCCACTGATGCCGAGAGCCGCCTGGGAAGAGAGGGAACCAATGGTCCCGGTACCTCGCAGGCTAGCGGAACCGAACGACCTTCCTCAAACCACTGCCCAATTCACATCCATTGGTGCCCGAGGCCTGCAGCATGACATAGTAGATCGCTGACGGAACGCGTCTGCCCGCGTGATCCCGCCCATCCCAGAAGAGCGAGTTTCCACTATTGCTGTATATCTCGCCTGAGAGAACCCGAACAAGGCGTCCATCGGCATCGTAGACGGCCGCGCGGAGTCTATTCGCCGTTGCGGCAGCTGGATCAGCGGCCACCACGCTATAGTGAAGGGTCGTTCCTCCACAGAAGGGATTCGGGGTCAATCGAAGTGCGATATCGTTTTCGCCCAAGGCTGCTCTCTCCTGATCGAAGGCGATGTCACTGGGTTCTGGGGGAACGTAGAGATTGGTGTGCTGGTTGTCGTGGAACTGCGTTGCCCACTCGATATGGAGTTCTGTGTAAGCGTGTTCAAGATCCCAGATGTGCACCAGGTGGTCGTAGGAACCGATGGCCAGTTCTATGTCACCATCCAGATCCACGTCGGCCACCGTGGGAGACGAGACGATGGAGCCGCCGGTCAATAGCGGGAAATCATCCACCAATGAGCCGTCGTGGTGCCAAGCGTACAAGCAGTTGTCCTGTGATCCGATGAGAACCTCCTGGTCGCCGTCTCCGTCAATGTCCGCCATGGCAAAGGAAGAATTGATGGTTTGGCCGGACATGTAGATCGGCCACCCGGGCAGTACAGTACCATCTGTGTGGAGGGCCTGGACATACGACCCGCTGTATGTGGCTGCCATGATTTCGAGCCCCGGCGAGCCGTCGAGGTCACCGATAGCAGGCGTGGAAACCATGCCGTAGGAACCCGGAACCATTACTGGCCAACCGAAGACGGGCGCGCCATCGTGATGCCACGCATTGACCCGGCGGTCCGCCCAGGAGCAGGCGAAGATCTCAAGATCGCTGTCGCCATCTATGTCGGCCACAACTGGCGCCGGGCGCACGCCGCCGCTACCACCACCGGTCAAGATGGGCCAGCCGGCCGCCGTGCTGCCGTCGTGATGCCAAACATAGACCCTGGCGCTCATGTCACCGACCACGACTTCCAGATCGCCATCGTAGTCTAGATCAGCAACGGCGGGAGCGCGGCACCAGACAAGGTCCTCTGTCGGCTGCGGCCAGCCCGGCAGGTTCATTCCAAACCGATCCCATGCGTAGACATGGCAGGATATGGATCCCACAATGACGTCCCGATAGCCGTCGTCATCCAAATCCTCTATCGTAGCGGCGCAGCTGGCGCTTCCGCCTCCGCTCCCGGCGATAACGGGCCATCCAGTCACCGGAGTGCCGTTGTGATGCCAGGCATATACGCGGTTGCCGTTTGCCGTCGGGAGAACGATCTCGAGATCACCGTCGTTGTCCAGATCGCCCAAAGTAACGGGGGATGTCACCATGGTCTGAACGTAAATGGGCCAGCCGGGGATAGAGCTTCCATCGTAGTTCCAAGCGTAGACATACCCTTGGCTGTCACCCACGAGGACTTCCATGTCCCCGTCGTTGTCGATATCGCCGATGCGGGGCGTAGCGAGCACGTCGCCCGCGGTTGAGCACGGCCATCCAGGGAGCTCGGGAGGGATGAATGCGCCGCTCATCGCGGGTGACCGCGAAGGTGGTTCACTGGACAAGTTGGCCCAGAGGGTGGCATCTTTCTGGATCCCCTGTTCCAGAAAGGGTTCAACCTCATTGCATTCCCGGATTGAGTTTGAGGCCGAGGTATGAATGGTAGCAGCCTCGCTGTATAGGCCTTGTAAGGCCAGAAACAGCAGGGCGATTGCAGCCCACGTGAGGGGCGAGGTAGATATTTGCAGAAGTGCCCTTGGAGAACGCATGCTATACCTCCAGGTAGGGAAGTGGATGATTTGCCCACCCAGTCAACAGCAATGTTACCTCATTGACAAGGGGAAGGCCAAACTGTTCCCTTGAGGTCACCATGGATTGCCGGCTCAGAGCTGCGTGTGGTACAATTTGTACTTTCGAAGCAGCGGGCCAGTAGACGCGCGGAATCAGTCGAGAAGATCCGCCAGGTGAATGGCTTGGGAGATCACAACCGGTCGCAGCCGACGGACTTCTTCAAGGCAGCCGACGGACTTCTTCAAGGTGAGTTGAAGCATTATGGCGTTCGTTACCAGGGCGAAGAATTTCATCAAGATCCGTTTTCCCCGCCTGGCCTTTTTCCTGCACTCGACCCTGCGGAAGGAAGCGCGGCAACTGAAGCGCTTGTCCGCTGAAGCAGTGTTTGACGAGAAGTACCGCACCAATGCATGGGAAGATGACCAGACCGTCTCCGGACCGGGCTCCAATTTAGAGCAGACCGAGGTGATCAGAGAAGAACTCCAGCGCCTTTTGAGAGAGCTGGGAATTGGGAGCATGCTGGATATCCCATGCGGTGATTTCTTCTGGATGCGCCTTTTGGACCGGGGCGCTGCGGCGTACATGGGGGCTGATATCGTTGAGGGAATAATCGAATCAAACAGAAGCAAATATGGCGAGAACGAACAGGTCAAGTTCCTGACACTGGATCTGACAAGAGATCCTCTACCAAGAGCTGATCTCGTTCTGTGCAGGGATTGTCTGGTGCACTTCTCTTTTCGCGACATACGGCGCGCTCTTAAGGCAATCAGAAACAGCGGCTCTGAATATCTATTGACCACCACCTTCACGCGCCCCATGGAACGTAACCAGGAGATAATTACCGGCGGTTGGCGGCCCCTCAACCTGCAACAGCCCCCGTTCAACTTCCCTGATCCGTGCGAGCTAATCAACGAAGGTTGCCCCGCTGACGGGGGCAAATACGCGGACAAGTGCTTGGGCCTCTGGAGAATCACGGACCTACCCGTCAAGGGATAGCGTGCGGACTTGGAAGGAGAGCAACAATGGACAGGAACGAACGGAAGGCAAAGGCAGGTCTTGTTTCTGTAATCTTCTCGATTGCATGGGTTCTCGTGTCAGCAACCAGTGGCCTCGCCCATCAGGATACCAATGGTGATGGCCTTGCGGATACGCTTGGTTGTGGAGATATGCCGGCGCTGGATCGGGGAGGATGCGAACCCAGTCAGGATGGTTGGCTATGGCGCGACAATACGTGGATCAATATGGGCCCTGATGAACACCCCATCGCCAGATACTACTTCGCGATGGCTGCCGACCGGATAGAGCACAAGGCCGTCCTTTTTGGCGGGCTGGGTTACGTTGACAGTGTGGGTGACTACCGTTCCCTGAATGACACCTGGACGTATGATCTGGCCGCCAACACCTGGGAAAGAGCTAATCCAAGCGTGTCACCGCCGCCACGGTATGGCCATGAAATCGTCTATAGCCCAGAGGACAGTGTCATTGTGCTGTTTGGCGGCGCAGACCCGTATCATCAGCCTCCTGTGGTATACAACGATATCTGGCTATATAGGACCACCGACGACACATGGACTGAGATGCAGCTCAGCTCTCTGATTCCCGCAAGAGCTTTTCACAGCCTGGCATTCGACTGCAGCGGCAATCGAGTGATCGTGTTTGGCGGATACAACTGGCTGACAACACAGTGGTTCAATGACACGTGGACCTACGAGATCGGGACGAGCATATGCTTCAACCAGAATCCAGCGACACCGCCATCTGTGCGTGATTGCCAGAGAATGGTCTATGATGAGTGGGAAAACGTGGTGGTAATGTTTGGAGGATGGCATCCGCCACAGGAATTGGGTGACACGTGGGTATATGACTTAGGTCAGAATACATGGACCGCAAACTGTCCAGCACCATCGCCGCCGCCAAGGATGAGCTTCGCAATGACGTACGAGGGGGCGGCAGCGGGAGCGGTGATCTATGGAGGGGGACGGATGCCGCCTCTATTCAGTGATACGTGGCTGTATGCGGTGGCAACGAATGAATGGATGAACCTGAACCCTTCTGCGGCGCCATCTCCACGGCACAGAATGCCAATGGCTGGGTTGGACTTCAGGATCGTTCTCTTCGGAGGCTACTCGGCCGGGGGCCAGCTGGGCGATACATGGGTTTATGAACCGCCGATGGCGGCGATTGATGAGCCAGGGGGAGATCAGACGATAGAAGGGCATGCACTGCTTGGCCGCATACCGAATCCCGTACAGGGGAAGGAAGCGATCTGCTATTGCCTTCCGGTGGCCGGTGAGGTCAGGCTGGCTGTGTACGATGCCTTAGGCAGACGGGTCAGAACCCTGGTGAATGGATTCGAGCGTGCGGGATACAGGGAGCTAGTATGGGACGGCCGAGATGATGCGGGCACGGAGGTGACGGCTGGGATCTATCTGGCTGAGATTCAAGCAGCGGGCCGGAGAGAGACGCAAAGGATAGTGATCTTGCGATAAGGCGGATAATGGTGCGACCAGGCCCCGGTGCCTTGGGCGCAGCATAGCCAGGGTGTCTGCCTTCCGCTCTATTTCCGGAACATCGACTTAATCGCCCCCCAAGACGTCTTGAGAGTCGGCGTGCCTGGACAACCAACTGGGCATGCACCGATCAGATCACATTCTGGATTTGGGGGCGAGAAAGGCGCGCAAGGCGAGCAGCTTTGCAGTGTGAAGTCCCCATTCCCCGGGTCGCAGAACAGCGGATAGGCAGAGATATTGCCGTTGATGCCCTGCTGAGGTGCAATGTAGCCTACCCAGTCACCGCCTGCATTGCCAAAGATGTCACAGCAGGTGAGGGTCGCAGAGCTAGAGCTGCCCGTCACTAATACAGCTTCGCCTTCGGTGCTGAAGCTGATAATGCAGTTCTCCAAGATGAGGTCCGAGTTCGCTTCGCAGCAGATTCCGCCGCCAGAGGGGGCGGAATTACCATAGAAAGTGCAATTGATGATAGTGGGAGATGAAGAGCCGCAAAAGACTGCTCCGCCATAGGTGCCAGCGACGTTCCCTGAGAAGATGCACCCGGTTAGCGTCGGAGGTACGTCAGTGAAGTCGCAGGCGATAGCGCCACCACCGACCGCAATGTTGTCGACGAATCTGCAGTTGACAAGCGTGGCTGCGGATTCCCAGCAGATGACACCGCCGCCGCCAAAGTTGCCATCATACCCATGTGTGATGGTTACGCCCTCAAGCACGGATTCCAGATCTTCCCCGGAGCTGAAGCAGACGCCACGGCGGGCGTTCTGCGCGCTTCCTTCGCAATCGATCACGCAAGCCTCAGGATCTCCGCTATGTGATCTTATGGTGATGGCTTTACCCTGATATGTGATATCACGGTTTCCCTGGCCGGTGAATGTCCCATCACCAAGTTCAATCACGCCCCCATCGACTGAGGCGTAGACTGCTTCCTGAATCGTGAGGAAATCGCCAGTTCCATCTGGATAGACTACGTAGACTTGGGGCACGCAGGGGTTGGGCTGGCATGAGGTGACAAACTGGCGCCATTCCCCGCCGGCGATCAGGCAGTCCTCCTCAGAGAGGATCTGACACACATCACCCACACAGCAGGCATACAGGGATGCAGTGCAGGGATTGGGATCGCAGCTCATGATCCCCGATAGCCATTCCCCGCCCGCCAGAAGGCAGTCCGTTTGAGTGAGGATCTGACAGACTTCACCGATGCAGCAGGCGCATTCCGGTGGTGGATAGGGAGTTGTGGGGTCGCAGGCAAGGCCTTCTGTATTGATCCCCATGGCGCCGAAGCAGACAGCAGGCCACTTTTCGGGGAACTGCTCGCAGTTGCCGAAACCACCAAAGGGAACGGAAGCACAGTTGTCGATGCCCAGGGGGATAGTTGTCTCCCCTGCGTAGGCATAGCCGCCGAAGTAGTAGACAGGCACATAGTTACCAGTCCAAGGGATACCCGTTGTGACGACGGCCGTTCCGTTATTGGGACCAGGCCAGGAGAACCCACATATTTCCAATACTCCTCCCGGGGAACAGATCCCGAAGAAGTCGATTGGGTAGATGTCAGGATCATAATCGCCAAAACCAAACTGCACGCCGCAAAATTCCTTCTCCTCAGACCAGGCTGCCAATACAAACCAGGTAGAGTAGGTTCCGTCAGCGTCGATTCGGTTGACTTGGTCTTCGGGATTGGCAATTGCGTACTGCTCATAATCACCGCAAGCGTTCTCTGGCGCCTCGGAGTACTCCAATTGAGGGACATAGTGTGCAATGAAGACGCCGTCCTCCAAATTCACTTCATCCGCTGACGCCTGGATGCCGCTAGCGAGCAGTATGAAGATCGCACCGACAACTTCAATTCGACAACGCATGGCTGCCCCCCTTGTTGGATGAAAACGCACAATATCAGGCTGACGCGGTGGTCTATTCAACGAGCTTGAATACCTCGTCGCCGACGCGGGCATGTTCGG
>JAGMDA010000406.1 GCA_023128935.1 Candidatus Eiseniibacteriota bacterium
GCTGATCGATCAGCACCCCCAGCAGTGCCCCACGCTTCAGGCTCCGGAGCATTCCGCGTCCGCCCGTATCGCGGTCATGGGTCTCAATCCCCCAGCGTGCTCGCCTGGCCAACACATAGCTGTTCAGATCCGGGTCGCGGAGACTGCGATAGACGACCGCCATCTTCCAACCTTCCGCCCTGAGTCGAAATGGAATCAGTTCCCAACAACCCAAGTGGGCACCTATACAGAGGACACCCCGATCAAGGCGCCTCTCACGTTCCAGGTGTTCCAAACCACGAATTGTCACTAACTTCCGGATCGTCTCCTCACTGTATCCGGGTATCCGCACGAAGTCGAATCCGTTTCTCCCCATATGGCGGAATACATTGCGAGCAAAGCACTTGCGTTCCCGTTTCGTCCATGCAGGAAAGATCAGGCTGGTGTTGTGCATGATTTGCTGTCGCGGATTGCGCAGCAACGCATCCGCCAGCAGTCCAATGGCGCCGAACGCTCTCAACCCCAACTGGCGCGGCAGGCAGGCCACTGAGGCCAGCAACAGGCGTAACATGTGAAATCGCACCCTGCGCCAGAGAGGCTTCCATCTGCTCACCGCACCTGGGCCCTCCTCAAGTAAACCCCTTAGGGCACGTGCCTCTCACCCTTTGGGACCACCGCACAGGCATCGCGTCGCCGATCAACGCTCGGAGGCCATTGTCAGACAGTCGTGAAGATGGACCACGCCAATCGGGAATCCCCGGCTATCCGCCACGACGAGCGATGTGATCGCCGTCGGGTGGTTGGTCTCCATACGCTTCAGGGCAGTCACCAGGAGCGCTTCGGGCTCAATGGTCTTCGGGTTGCGTGTCATGATCTCCTCGGCCCGGAGGTTCTCAATACTCCCGCCTCTGCTGTGAAGGATCCGCTTTAGATCCCCGTCCGTCAGGATGCCGACGAGCTGGCCGGATGCATCCACGATGGTGGTCATCCCCAGCCGCTTCTCCATGATCACGACCAGGGCCTCAGCCAGCAGTGTATGCTCGCGGACCTTTGGCAGATCCACCCCGCTGTGCATCACATCTCCGACTCGCAGGTTGACCTTGCGTCCCAGGATACCCCCCGGGTGCAGGAAGGCGAAGTCCTCCGAGGTGAACCCCTTCAGCCTGCAGAGAATGACCGTCAGGGCATCACCGATCACTTGGAAGAGGGTCGTGCTCACGGTGGGCACCTCCGACAGAGGGGCAAGCTCTTCCACCGGTCCCAGATCCAAGAGCACATCCACCGAGCGGCCCAGTTCCGAACCACCCGCGGTGGTCATCCCAATAATCGAAACGCCCAGGCGACGAAAAGTGGGAATCAGTGCCAAGACCTCGGGGTTCTCTCCGCTCTTGCTGATCAGGATCGCAATGTCGTCTGGGTCCACGATGCCCAGGTCGCCGTGCAGGGCCTCCACTGGGTGGATGAAAATCGACGGCGAGCCGGTCGAACGCAGAGAAGAGGCGATGCGTTGCCCGGCGAGCCCCGACTTGCCCAAGCCAAAGATCAGGATCCGGCCTCGACAGTGGTGGAGCTTCTCAACCGCCTTGATGAAGGTTGGGCTTTCGAATAGCCGCTTGAGCCCGCCAATCCCCCTGACCTCAGCGTCGGCCACCTCCAATGCCATCTGTCTCATACGCCCGGCATCGAGAGCACGTTGCTCTGCCAGAACCCGCTCGGGCGCTGCCTCTCCAATCACACTCACATCCCCCTCCCATGCCGGGTGGCCAGCTACACCTCTCGCAGCGCCCCTGGCGGTTGGCCCGCTACCACCGGTCTCTCAAGCCCGGGCCAATCAGGGCCATTCTCCGCGGTATCGGAGCGCTCCAATTGCTCGATCAAATCCCCCAGCCGGGCCCAGTCTTTCAAGAACCGGGGCATCGCCTCGAGCGGTAGCTGGGTCGTGGCGTCGCTTAGCGCCTTACTCGGATCTGGGTGCACCTCGACGAACATCCCTTCGGCACCCGCTCCAAGCGCGGCGCGGGCCAACGATGCTGCGAACCTCCGGTCGCCGCCCTTGCCCGGTTTTTGCAGCGCGTGCGTGGCATCGAATACCACGCGGCACCCCATCGACCTCATCAGAGCAATACCACGCATGTCCACAACGAGGTCCCGGTAGCCAAAGCAACTACCCCGCTCGGTAAGCAGAATCTCAGCCCCCGGGGCCACCTCGCTCACCTTGGCCACGGCCTGCGCCATGTCCGCGGGCGCCAGGAACTGCCCTTTCTTGATATTGAGCGCCTTGCCGGTGGCCGCACAGGCCGCCAGCAAGCGGCTCTGCCGGCAGAGAAAGGCCGGAATCTGAAGCACGTCGGCAATGGCAGCCACGGCGTCAACCTCCTCGCAGGAATGAACGTCCGTGAGAATGGGAACGCCCACCGCGCTGCGCACCTTGGCCAGCACGCGCAGACCCCGCTCGAGGCCAGGCCCGGTGTATGACTTGCCCGACGTGCGGTTGTCCTTCAGATAGGAGGCCTTGAAGATGTAGAAGAGCCCCAGCCCACGGGCATGGACAGCCATGGCGTCGGCTACACGCAGAGCCATTGACTCATCCTCGAGAACGCAGGGTCCGGCAATCAGAAAGGGCCGGCGGCTACCCGGAGGAATCAGCCGCTCTTCTTTGGCGCCCGGCGCTCTGCCCCCACCCATCACTACTTCCTCCCCCTCTTCCCAACACTGCTCAAGCCCGGGTGGTTCTGCTGGCCGTGTGCAAACGCCTTGGCGGCTTTCACGAACTCCCGGAACAAGGGAGCCGGCCGCTGCGGGCGGCTCTTGAATTCCGGATGGAACTGGCATGCAAAGAACCAGGGATGAGCGGCAATTTCCACGGCCTCCACGAGATTTTCCTCAGCGTAGATGCCTGTTATGCGCATGCCCGCTGCCTCCAGGCGGGCTCGGTAGGCGTTGTTCACTTCGTAGCGGTGCCGGTGGCGTTCGGAGATGCGATCGGCATGATAAGTGTTCCAGAGGATACTACCCTCCTCGACCGCACACTCGTAGGCGCCCAGCCGCATCGTGCCACCCTTCGGAACCTCCCCCTTCTGATCCGGCAGCAGGTCGATGACCGGGTGCGGGCTGGTCGGGTCGAATTCCGTCGAGTGGGCCCCTTCCAGCTGGCATACATTACGCGCGAACTCAATCACCGCACAGTGAACTCCCAGGCAGATCCCGAAGAAGGGTACCGCATTCTCCCGCGCCCAGCCGACGGCGCGCACCATCCCCTCAATCCCCCGCACCCCAAATCCCCCCGGCACGAGCAATGCGTCCGCGCCTTTCAGGTGCACCTCGGGCTCATCGCCCTCGAGTATGCTCGATTCAATCCACCGGATGCGCACCCGGACACGATTGGCCACCCCAGCATGGATGAAGGCCTCAACGATGCTCTTATAGGCGTCCTGAAGGTGGGTGTACTTGCCCACGACAGCGATCTCGACCTCCTTGGCCGGATGGAGAATATTCTCCACCATCCCTTTCCAGATCCCCAGGTCGATCTCGCGCGGTGGTTCGGCTCGCAGAATGGACATCACCATCGCATCCAGGCCTTCCTCATGTAGCATGAGCGGCACTTGATAAATCGTCTCGCAATCGACTCCCTCGATGACACACTCCCGCGGAACGTTGCAGAAGAGGGCCATCTTCTCTTTGAGTTCATCAGCGACTTTCATCTCGCTGCGGCAAACGAGGATGTCGGGCTGGATTCCGATTTCGGTCAACTTGCGCACGCTGTGCTGGGTTGGTTTGGTCTTGAGTTCCGCAGCCGCTTTTATGTATGGAACCAGAGTCAGGTGTACGAAGACGACCCGCTCGCGGCCGAGTTCGAGTCGCAGCTGCCGGATCGCCTCCAGAAACGGCAACCCCTCGATGTCACCCACCGTGCCACCGATCTCAACGATATTAATATCGGCATCCTGCTCATGGGCATTTCTCAGCAGGCGCCGCTTGATCTCCTCTGTGACATGCGGAATCACTTGTACAGTCTTTCCCAGGTATCCCCCGCGCCGTTCCCGTCTGATGATCGTATCGTAGATCTGTCCCGAGGTTACACAGTTGCTGCCCGGCAGGTTCTGCTCAGTGAAACGCTCATAGTGGCCCAGATCCAGATCAGTCTCCGCCCGGTCCTCGGTGACAAAAACCTCGCCATGCTGGTACGGGCTCATTGTCCCGGGATCTACGTTGAGGTAGGGATCAAACTTCTGGAGTGTGACCCGAAAACCATAGCCTTTGAGCAGCATTCCCAGCGAGGCCGAGACGATCCCCTTTCCAAGGGAAGAGACGACTCCCCCGGTAATGAAAACGTGTCGCCGCTTGTCATCTGCTGTCGAGGATCCCGCAGCCATTTGTCTTGTCTGCATCACCGCGTGTTTCCCTCCCTGGTATATTCTGGGCTCCTCTTATCCCGGCTAGCTTCCATCTCACGCTGCAGGACCGGTTCCACGCGCAACAGGTCCTCCTTTGTATCCACCCCATGCCCGCCGCCGTCCACGCGCACAACCCGGATCGGAATCCCCGCTTCCAGGGCCCGCAGCTGTTCGAGCGACTCGGCCTGCTCGAGCGGTGTCCCTGGCAGCGCCAGCAGGCGCTCCAGCACGCCTGCGGGATAGCCATAGATCCCGACATGGGCCAGAATCAGCGGGCGCAACGACACGAAGGCGTCTTTGTCTCCCCCACGCTGTGACCCCGGAATGGGCGCGCGGGAGAAGTAGAGCGCGCGTCCATCCGCGGAACAGACGACTTTCACGACGCTCGGATCCCGCCATTCATCAAGCGATGATACCGGCGCGCCGCAGGTTACCATCTCATCGTCAGTGGCTCGAAGGGTATCACAAAGGCGGCCAATCGTGCGGGGATCAACGAGTGGTTCGTCACCCTGAAGGTTGACGACCCAGCGCGGTGCAGGGCGGATCTGCCTTACCGCCGCCCCCACACGGTCCGTGCCAGACCGGTGGGCTTGTGTGCGGAGCACAAGTGCGCCGAACGCGCCGGCCTCCCTGGCAATCTCGTCGCTGTCGGTTGCCACCCAGACACCGCAGAGGCCTGCGACCTCCCCGGCCCGTCGCCACGTCCACTCGAGGATGCTGCGCCCTGCAATCTGGTGAAGGAGCTTGCGAGGAAAACGAGTGGCCTCGAGCCGCGCGGGTATGACTAGCGCCATCCCGTCCGCTGCACTTGCCATCCCGGTTTCCTCCCGGCCACGGGCGAGCACGTTCATGAGGTTTCGGGCTAAGTGCCACTATCCATAATTGCGGTGGCATTGGGCCGCAGACTGGATCAGGATTAGGCAGGAATGATGCTCACGCGCCGGCGGTTCTTGCCCTTGCGTTCGAAGTGCACCTTGCCCGCGGTGAGCGCAAAGAGCGTATCGTCCTTTCCCCGGCCGATGTTCTCGCCGGGCAGAATGCGCGTCCCGCGCTGACGGATGATGATGCAGCCGGCATTCACAACCTGGCCACCATAGCGCTTGACGCCTAGATGCTGCGCATTCGAATCGCGACCGTTCCTGGAACTGCCGCCCGCCTTTTTGTGAGCCATGACCGCCTCCCTCTATCCAGACGCGACCTCCCTGAGCCCGCGCTGTTCTTACTCCGCAGCCCGCAAGCCTACGGCTTCACGATCTCCTTGATCCGCAGCTCCGTGTAGTTGGTACGATGTCCACGAATCCGCCGGTAATCCTTCCGCCGCTTGTACTTACCCACCAGGATCTTCGGCCCGCGGCCGTGACCTACGACCTCGGCCCGGACGGCTGCCTCAGGGATGGTCGGCTTCCCGATGAGCACATCGTCTTCGTCGGCAATGAGGTGCACATCCTCGATGGTCACCTCGGAACCCTCAGTCCCATCAAAGACCGGTACGCGCAGGAGCGCATCCTCCACCACCCGGTATTGAAAGCCCTGATACGACACAACCGCGTACACTTCGATACCTCCCCGAACAGACGTCCTCTTGGCATTGTAATCGGCAAAACATACAGTATACCCATCGTTTCCCCCACCGTCAAGCATCGTGTACGCCCCGCACAAATCCACCGAGGAGCCGAGGTAGAGCTATGCTCAGGCCTCGAACTCCGCGGTCACATCCTTCTTGATGCGCGGGAAGTAGATGCGCACGTCATCGCTGCGCAGCCGCGGGTCCTCTCGTATGTCGATCTGCAGCCCATATTGCAGCTCTATCCGTTCGAGCCGGTGGCCGCGCTGGTCGAACAAGTAGGTCGCCAGACGTGGGTGCACGGTCAGCAGCACCTCGCGCTCCTTTGAATGGACCCCCACCCGTTGGAGACTGCGTTCGATCAGCATGGCCATCGCCATGAGGGAACGGATCTTCCCCGTACCCTGGCAGGTGGGACAGTCTTGGCTGAAGTAGTTCACCAGCGGTTCTCTCACCCGCTGGCGGGTCATCTCTACCAGCCCCAATTCACTCAGCGCATGGACGCGCGTGCGGGCTCGGTCCTGCCGCACTGCCGCGCGGAAGGTATCCATGAGTGTTCGTTTGCTCTGCTCCAGCTCCATGTCAATGAAGTCGATGATTACTATGCCGCCGAGATCTCGCAGCCGTAGCTGGTGTGCGACCTCCTCGGCCGCCTCAAGATTCGTCTTAAAAATCGTCTCCTCTTGCGATTTCGACCTCTTGCCCGTAAAGCGCCCGGTATTGACATCAATGGTCACCATCGCTTCGGTTGACTCAACAATGATATAGCCGCCCTTCTTCAGCCACACCTTGCGCTCAAAGCTCTTCTGGATCTCTGATTCGATGCCA
>JAGMDA010000407.1 GCA_023128935.1 Candidatus Eiseniibacteriota bacterium
CTCTATGCCGCGGGCCCCTTGCCGGGGGGGCGGGGGTGCCGCTCCCCCCCTACAGCTTCCCTGCTCCTCACAGCGGCCGGTCTTAGGGGTTCTCGCGGCGGCCGCGTCCCTGGAGGTCCGACTGGATCTCGAAGATCCTGTCGCGCAGGCTCGCGGCCCGCTCGAACTCCAGCCGGTCAGCCGCCTCCACCATCTCCCGCCTAAGCAGCGCGATCAGCTCGAGCGGATCACGCACCTCAGCCTCCACAAGCGCCAGCATCCGGTCGACGCTCCTCTGCCTTGATCCGCCCTCACCGGCCCGCCAGTACCCCTCATCATCGCTGTCGGCGACTACCGTGGCGCCCAGAATCTGTTCGGTGGATTTGACGATCGACTTGGGATGGATGCCGTGCTTCTTGTTGTAGGTCATCTGCTTACGCCTACGCTTGCGCGTTACTTCCATCGCCCGGTGCATTGAACCGGTGACGGTTTCAGCATAGAAGACAACCTGACCGTCAACATTGCGCGCCGCGCGGCCAGCTGTCTGGATCAGGGCACGCTCAGAACGCAGGAAACCCTCCTTGTCCGCGTCCAGGATTGCCACGAGCGAAACCTCGGGCAAGTCCAGCCCTTCGCGCAGCAGATTGATCCCCACCAGGACATCGAATTTCCCCAGTCGCAGGTCGCGCAGGATCTCCGTGCGCTCGATTACGGCTACATCCGCGTGGATGTAGCGCACGCGCACACCCATGCCCACCAGGTAGTCGGTTAGCTCCTCGGCCATCCGCTTGGTCAGCGTTGTGACCAGGACCCTCTCTTTCTTCTCAAGGCGTTCATGGATCCTGCCAAGCAGGTCCTTAATCTGCCCTTCGACTGGCCGCAGGAGGATCTCGGGATCGAGAAGCCCGGTTGGTCGGATCACCTGTTCTACAACAACACCGCCGGAGCGCTCCATTTCATACTCCGCCGGGGTGGCAGATACACAGACGACCTGCGGCGTGAGCGCTTCGAACTCCTCAAAGCGCAGGGGGCGGTTGTCCAACGCAGAGGGCAAGCGGAATCCATATTCGACGAGCGTCTCTTTGCGCGAGCGGTCACCGGCATACATCGCGCGTACTTGCGGGACTGTCACGTGCGACTCATCGATCACGAGGAAGAAATCCCGGGGGAAATAATCAATCAGGCAGGTAGGCCTCTCTCCGGGCGCGCGGCCACTCAGGTGACGCGAGTAATTCTCGATCCCCTGGCAGTAGCCCATCTGCCGCAGCATCTCTAGATCATAGCGCGTGCGCTGATCCAGCCGCTGGGCTTCCAGGAGCTTGCCCTCGTCGCGCAGGATCTTCGTTCGCTCGCCCAGTTCCTCCTCGATGGCCCCAGCCGCCTGCTGCACCCTGCCTGACGGCAGAAGAAAATGCTTGGTGGGAAAGATCGCCAGCCGGTCCTGGGACCGCTTGCGCTCACGCGTGATCGCATCGAGGGCGGTGATCTCCTCGATCTCATCTCCAAAGAGGCTGATGCGGAACAGCTCTTCCCCGTGCGCCGGGAGAACCTCAATCAGGTCTCCCCTAACACGGAAGGTTCCACGCTTGGGGTCCAGATCATTGCGTTCGTACTGCATAGAGATCAAGCGCTGCAGGATTTCCTCGCGCGTGATCTCTTGCTCTCTGTGAAGCACGAGCGTCTGAGCGCGGAACTCCTCCGGAGCCCCGAGTCCATAGATGCAGGAGACGCTCGCCACGACAATCACGTCGCGCCGCTCTAAAAGGAGCCCGGTGGCCTTGAGCCTCAACCGGTCGATGTCCTCGTTGACGCTGGCGTCCTTCTCGATATATGTATCCGACTGTGGAACGTAGGCCTCGGGCTGGTAGTAATCGTAGTAACTGATGAAAAAGCCCACGCCGTTCTCCGGAAAGAACGAGCGGAACTCCCCGTACAACTGCGCAGCCAAGGTCTTGTTGTGGGAAATAACGAGCGTCGGACGGCCCAGGCGCGCAATCACATTGGCGATTGTAAAGGTCTTTCCCGATCCGGTGACACCGAGTAGCGTCTGGTGCCTCTCTCCCCCCAGCGCCCTTTCGACAAGCTCCTCGATTGCCTGGGGTTGATCCCCAAACGGCGTGTACGGCGCAACTAGCTTGAATCCTGTTTCGCTCATGCGCTTAGCGCGTATAGCGGACCGTGTAGGTCACAACTTCCACCTGCCCCGCGTTGACCGGAACACGGAACTCAATGCGGCGGGAGGTTTTCTTCTCATAATCACGATTGGCCTGGAGGATTTTCCAATCCCCGTAGAGATCTTCCTGAATCACGACTGTGACATTCTCCTTTTCTTTGCGGTTGCGCACTTCGATCTCGACATCGATCTCGCGCACGAAGCGCGATAGCTTTCGCGAGTCGGTCTCTTTCCGCTCTACGACCAGGTCAAAGGCATTGCCCACGAAGATGCGCACCTTCTCATCCTTGGGGGTGTGATCAATCTGGTCCTCACCGATGAACTGCAGGCGGTCACGGCGATCGCGCTTATACACCCGCACCTTCCCCTTGGGAAGCGGCATACCCAGACCAGTCTCCTCGCTGTTGGTCGTCTCAAGGACCACGCGCACCTTCTTGTTGTCCCGGCGCGGATTCGATTCGTAGATCTTCTCCACCTTGCAGGAGGTGGGAGTGAAGAGGGAAAGCTGCTTGGTCTCGTTCTCCCGCAGGGTGGTCTGCCGTCCAAGGGTGTAGAGATGGTATTCGAAGAGGGTCTCCTCAACGAAGTTTGGCATCCCATCAGCGGCCAGCGCCAGCTCGGCGGATCGGCCACCTGGCACCCTCATCTTGGGGACAGGCACCCGATGAACATCCCCAGCCACGAGCTGCAGCTCGGCATCTTCGTAAGTCGCACCTGAGCGGTTGTCGACACTGACCCATCCGGCCAAGTCCATGACCTTGTCGCCTGCGCCCACCACGGCCACATACTCGGCATGCCAGTTGAAACCGTGCGTCAGATAGCTCACCTCCAGGGCGCGCGTGCCACCCGATCCGGCGTGTAGGAGCCATTCCAGGGTGGGACGCGTAATCAGGCCTTCCGGCAGGGCGGGAAATTGGACATCGGTAATCTTGTCGGGCGACAGGACCACCAAACCCTCATCGGCCTCGCCCCCGCCCAGAACGAGCCGTCCCCCAGCATGACTGAGCAGCGTCCCCTCATAGAGGCGGCCCTCTTCGACAATCACCTTGATCTCCGAGTCCAGATAGCGATCGAAGATTTTCTCCGGGCTTACGAGATCGTAGCGGTAGTTCTGCTCGAGCACCTCCAGTGGCTGCCCATCGACCGCCTTGAGGTGAACGGAGGTCGGATCGATCCTGGAGGGCACGTCCCGGAAGGGCAGCCAATGGGTTCCCTTCTGGATCTCCATGCGCCGCTCGTCGCGCACCACTGCTAGGTCGCTGTTATAGACAGTCAGGGACAGCTGCCGCTCCCCGCTCCCAGGATCCGCCACCACGCCCGTTGAGAGACCTCCGACCAAGAAGAGCAGAATGAGGGCCGCGTGCAGTGCAGAGCCCTTCGATCGCAGAGCCGGTTGGTAATATGCCATGGTTTCATCTCCTGCTGGATTCCATCTGCGCAGCCGGGGGAGCAGCCGCGCCCCAGACCATCGCTGCGCAG
>JAGMDA010000408.1 GCA_023128935.1 Candidatus Eiseniibacteriota bacterium
CCGCTCGCTCTACCAATTGAGCTACGGAGGAATAATCGAAGCAATCCAGCGCACTGGGCATTCGGCCCAGGACCTATAGATTGCAAGGGATAAATGATGCCAGCCGGCGCGCGCCCATGTCAACGCCCATTCCGGGTGATGAGAACACCTCAAACAGATCGCTCAGATCGCTTCGAACCAAGAATCCACTGCAAGGCGATGTAACTCCTTGCCGGGGAGGGTTCGGGGAGGTATATAGGCAACATGGGTCGGATGGCCCGGGCGCGGACAATGATCTCGGCCGGACGGGCGAGATCAAGAGGCAACATGGGTCGGATGACCCGGGCGCGGATACTGATCTCGGATGGACGGGTGAGAACAAGGGAACTTTTCGGGAGGGAACCCACGCCTTATGCGCCGGATCCTCCACCTTGCGGATCTACACCTCGGGTATGAGCATCGCTACTTAGGAGAGCGCTCTGGTGCGCGCAGCGAAGAGGCGCTCCAGATCCTGGAGCGCCTCGTCGATTGGGCAATCGACGATGTCCACTACATTGCCGCTGTCCTAATCGCCGGGGATCTGTTCGAAACCCATGAGCCCGATCCGCTCCTGATCGGACGGGTGATTACCACACTCAAGAAGATCCCCGCCAGCGGCCGGACACTGATCACCGTTCCCGGCAATCACGATGAGTACAGTTATCCCGAGTCCGTCTATCGCCTCAATGCGGCCGCTTGGCCAGGCGTGCTTGTCACGACTCCGACATTAGAGAGGGTTGCCGGATTCGATCTGGGGGGGTTCGACTGCGAGATCTACTCGATGGCCTACACGGCCGGTCTGAGTCCCAGAAGCCTGCAAGCATCCTGCTGTGCGGACGAAGGTGGCACCCCCTCAGATAAGGCAAGCAAGGACCGCACCTCCTCCGACAAGGTCGTGGGATCTGCCCGGGGACCAGGGGGGGAAGGTCCCGATCCTGGAGAAGATGCGCGCGTCATGGCCGGCCCTCAGGGATCAACCAAGGGTTCTGATCGGGAGATACGGATCGCGCTTCTCCACGGCACGTTGGATGCCGATCCAACCGACCGATCCTACCGGATCGACAGCCGCTTCCTCGTCGAGTCCCGGTTCTCCTACGCCGCCCTGGGGCACATTCACAAGCCGGCTGAGACCAGAATTGGCGATGGTCTGGCTGTCTACCCCGGCACTCTCAACGGCAAAGGCTTTGACGACCCCGGTGCCGAGGAGTTGGTTGTAGTCTCCTTCCCAGACGGAAGGCCGTTGATCGAGCGCGTACCCTTCCCGACCCGGGCGATCCGGACCCGGCGTGTCGACCTGGCACGCTATGAGAACCAAGAGGACTTCATCGCAGGCATCGAGCAGGAGGCCCATGCCAACACGATTCTGCGCCTGGAACTTTTCGGCCCACGGCCAAGCGACTTTGATCCCGCATATGTGGAAGGCCGCCTTAGGGACCTGTTCTTCTACCTGGAGATGAACGATCAGAGCATGGAGATCTCCGCTGATGAGATCGATCGCCTGGCACAGCAGCCGACGATCAGGGGATTCTTTGTGCAACGGATGCGGGAGAAGATCGCTGAGGCGGGCGGCAACCCAGTACGCTTGGCGTCTATGCGGACGGCCCTGTATAAGGGTTTGGCGGCCTTCGAATCGACACAACGCGGACGGTAGGAACCATGAGCCAGGTCGAACTCAGGCAGTTGCAGCTGGAGGGCTTTGGCTTATACAGCAGGCGCACGACTTTCTCGCTCACTTCCGGGATCAATGTGACGGTGTCACCGAACGAAAGTGGAAAATCCACTTTCGTGGCCGGGCTTGAGTCGATCCTCTTTGGGCTGCCGGAGAAGAATGACCCGGAGGCCTGGGGAACCTCGCGATTCCGCAACTGGACAGCGCCAAACCGCTTTCAGGGAGAGGCCATCCTGCTAGCAGACAACATGTGGCACCGCATCCGGCGGGATTTCGCAACCCACAAGGTCCATTGGGCCGTCGCCCGAGCTGCGCACGCGGGCCGTCATGTCCAGCTCTTGTCGAATGATCGAACGGTGCCACAAGACCAGATCCCACTACCATCCGCTGGTGATTGGAAGGTCCGTTTCGACGAGGAGCACAATCCGAGCGGCCGGGGAGATGCCCTGGGACGATACCTGGAGCGGCTCAAGGACCTATTGGGGGTCTACGACCCCATCACCTTCCGCCTCGCCCACTGCCTTACGCAGGACCCCGATGACCGCAACAGTGAGGAAACGGCCTACCGCTCACGTCACATCCCGGAAGGCGTTCAGGGCCTTATCAGCGGGACCGGGGGGCAGGTCGATGATGTCCTCAAGCAGCTCTTCGACGAGTTTGCATCGGTCACACAGGCCACGGGCGATGCCGGATTGATCCGTCCCGGCAAGACCCGGCGCGCCAATCAGCGCACACTGGGCCGACTCGAGAGCGTGCGAGAGCGCCAAAAGGAGATCCGGGGGCAACTGGCCGCGGCCGAGATGGTCCTGGAGGATCTGCGTGGCTCCCAGGAAAGACTCGATGAACTCCGCCGGGGCCTGGAGCAACTCCGCAAAGCGGCTGAGGATGACAGAAGCCTCAAGCTGGCTTGGGATGAGTGGGCTCGCGCGCGTAAGGACCGCCAGAACCTGCATAAGAGGACCGCTGAAATAGAGCGGGCACTTGTTGATCTCACGCGCCAGGAAGACGCCCTCCGGAAGGATGAGGAAAAGCTGACCACGGGCTATCCCGAATACCGGAGTTCAACCTTCTCCTTTGGCAAGCAGCGTCAAAAACTCGAGGCGCTGGCGGCCGCTGAGAAGGAGAGAATCAGCAATCGTGCTGCCTTGGAGGACGCGCGACGCCGGCAACGTGCCCTGCAGGAGCAGATCGCGGACGCCGACGAGAAGATCCAATCATCCTACCTGGCCTTCGAGGAGCGTCCCCACCTGCTGCGGGACTTCGGTGAATGGAAGCGGGTGGCTGCGGAATGGGAACAGCTGAGCTCCGATCTAAAGGCGCTCGACTCGGATGCAACCGAGCGCGAGGAGATTGTCCGGCGCTTTGGGCACTGGGAGGCTTTGGATCCCGATGCAGAGAGGCGCAATGTGCTGGCCAGACCTGCAGCCGTGCTGAAGGATCTGCGGGATTCCGTGCCGCGGCTTCTGGTGCGGGCTGACGAGGCCCGCAGCTTGGATCAGGAACTGGCAGGACTGGAAGAACAGCTCAGCAGCCCCCTGAAGGTCGTTGCGGAGGCATCAGAGGATGTGCGCAGGGAGGCGGAAGCCTTCAAGGACCGTCAAGCCCTTCATCGTATTGATGCGGAGAAATCTGTCAGACAACTCGTGGATGTCCAGGAGCGATTGACCGAGCTCGAGCGCAAGCAACTGGCCCTCTTGAACCTCGAAGAAACGCTGACGACGCATCTGGGATATCCTAGAACAACACCTGCTGAACCACCAGGACAGCCAGGGGCAACACAAGCCAAACCCCCAGGACAACCTGGAGCCCAAGAAGCTGCGCCCCCAGGACAGCCCGGAGCCGAAGAAGCTGAACCGCTGCACCCCGCCGCCCAAAAGGACGCGGCCGCGCTCCCCCACAAGGGCGACACGGACAGAGAGAGCCCAGACTCCAGCAGGCTCCCCGAAGGGTGGAGAACCAAAGGTAAAGAGATCCGCAGGCGGCTGGAAAACCTGAGGGAGGAAGGTCAGCTCCTGCGAAAGATCGATGAAAACGAGCGCACCATCCGGACGGGGCTGTTCCGGCATGTCACCGTGCCGGCCATGGCCGCATTCCTCCTTGCCGGGGGTGCCGGCTTTGTAGCTGGCATGCAGTTCCTCGACGAGATGCCCTTGAGGGTTGGAGCCGGGCTGGGGCTGGGACTGGCAGCCGCAACAGTGGCGGCGATTCTTGGGCATCGACTAAGCAAGGGCGCTGTCGTGCGGGACCTGAGACGCGCCCGGGGTCGTCTAGTTGCCGTTCGACGCACACTGATCGAAGGGGACCGCGTCCTGCGCGACCTGTCCCAGCTTGACGCTCAAGCGCTCACGGATCTGACGGCTCAGCTCAGTTCGTTCTCGCGGCTCTCTGGGGAGGTCGCCTCCTTGCGCGTGCTAGCTCCCTCGGAGGAAGAACGGAATAGGGCACGCCGGGATGCCGATCAGGCCAAGGCGGACCTTTCTGCATTCGAAGCTCGCATGGCCGTCTTTGGCGAGCATCCAACAGCACTCGTATCGGCCTGGAGAAAAGCCGATCAGCGGGCTGCCGAAATCCGCCTCCGCCTTGCTGATCTGTCTGCCGACGTGGGGCCCGCGGATTGGGCCAGGCAGCCCTTGGAGAGCCTTCCAACGACTTGGCAAGAGGCCGCTTGCCTGGCCGCCATCATAGCCCCGCTCCTACCCACCGATTCAGCTGAGAACGCTCTCAAGGTTATAGATGCCCCTGCAACGGGCGGGGAGATCGCCAAGGTGCTCGGGCGAATCACTACGGAATTCTGGGAGGCGTGGACAGAAGAGATCGAATCCTTCGAGGCAGCCAGTCAGGATCTCAGCAAGATCCGGGTGCGGCGCAGGGCACGGGATACAGGCGGAGAGAGCGGGGAGAGTCGTCTGGAACGCCTGAGCGCTCGAAAGGCGGAGTTGACCCAAGCCTGCGCCCCCTTTGCCTTGGAGACCCCCCAGGATGAAATCGAAGAGGCCGGCCGGGTCTACGAGAGCACTCGTATCGAGCGCGACAAGGGCCGGGCCCTAATGGAAGAGCTCCAGAGCGAGATTCCCGAAATGGAGCAGAAGACCCGTGAGACAGAGGAGCAGGTCAACGGACATCGCGATGTACTACGTGGCCTCTTGCGGCCGGCAGGGGGCGATCCAGTCGTGGCCCTAGAGCGCCTGCGGGACGCCGGCGATCTACGTGCCAAACTAGACCAAGCCACACAAACCCACACGCAGGTGCTGCAATCCCTCAACGCCTCCGATGTCGCGGAGCTGCGCGTCAGGTTGGAGGGCGTTAGGGAGGAGGCGGGACAGGCGGCTGCCAAGGTTCGGGAGCTCGAGGATGAGTTCATCTTTCTGCGTGAGATCGAGGATTCCGGTCCAGGTGTACTGCACCATCAGCGGGCGGATCTGGAGCGGCGGATCAAGGAATCCGTGACCAGGCTGCAAGAGTTGGAGGAAACGCACGAGGCCACCCGCAGTCGTGCGGCCGACGCGGAGGCTGAAGGGCGCAGGCTGGGGAATGCTGCGGTCCTCGAACTTGAGATCCGATCCCTCGAACAAGAAGAGCAGCGGCTGCTGGTCGAGAGAGACGCGCTTCGGATCGCCTTCGACACGCTGCGCGAGGCGGCAGGACTCTTCCATCGGACGCACCGGGAGCGGCTCGAGGATCGCGCCACAGAGTTCGTCAGGCACCTCAGCCTCAAGCCAGACCGGTCACTGCACCTGGGGGAGAGATTCGAGATTCAGGTCTGCGAGGCGGGTGGCCAAGCCTGTGCAATCCGCCAACTGAGCCAGGGAGCCCGAGATCAGCTGGCTCTGGGCATGAGACTGGCCGTGGCTGATATGCTCTCCGACGGGATCTGTCCGCCCCTCATCTTCGATGATCCTTTCCTCTCATTCGATCATGAGCGGACTGAGAGCATGCGGCAGGCCCTTGAGCGACTTAGTGAGCATCGCCAGATCATTATCCTCACCCACCGCCAGGAACTCGCCGCATGGGGTCGCGCAGTAGCAATCGAGGGTTGAATCGTAAGGTGACCAGCATCCAGCAGCGATCCTGCAACTGGGACTCCGGAAAGGCACTTGACTTCCGCCCGATCGAAGATATCATCTGGAAAAATATCGAGCCCTGACCCACAGGGCCATCAAGCTGGGCCCACGGGGCACAGCGAGTAGATACGCTGGTTAGGGGGGACTGATCTCGCGCGTGCGAGTTGCCTTCTGACCAAACATCACGGATCTCTGGACCCAGGACAGCTGCCCGCAAGGACCGGGTGGGGTTTCGGCCTCATCTAAGATGAGCAGGATGCCGCGCACCCATCAGGGACGATACGGGATGAACCCGAGTCCCACCCGTTTATAGCCAACGCCCTCGCACCTAGCGGGGGCGTTGGTACATAACTACCGGCGCGGGGAGCTGGGGCGGTCGTCATCGGCCACCGGGCCGTG
>JAGMDA010000409.1 GCA_023128935.1 Candidatus Eiseniibacteriota bacterium
GTCCGTGCCAGAGGGACTTCCGGTCGAAGTACTGCCCTTCAACCTGGTCCAGCAGGCGGGAGAGGTCACGCATGGTCAACCCTCCGGTACTTTCTTCCGCGCCGCTGTCCCTCAGCCACGGCCAACCCCTCGGAGACCAAGCGTTGCAGATGGGGTCGCACACGAGAGGCGTCGAGGCCGGTGATTTCCTGAGCGTCGCGTGAGGTTATCACGCCGCGTTCGGCAACTAGGCGTGTGATTGCTTGGTAGGCCTCTTCCCGGCGGGCTGCGTCTTCGGCAGACGCTGTGTCCAGTCTCTGCCCACCATGGGAACTGGTGGGGCCATCCGCCGCGGTCCGCAGGCACCCGATGACCTCATCCTGGCTGTCGGTGTATTCGGTGTAGACGAGGATGTTGGTTTCGGGTTCCGCCTGACGGATGCTTCGGACTTCGCGGAGAACCGCTTCGCGCTTCGGATCCTCTTTTGCCGCCTCGCCAGCGCACCCGACCAGCTCGGCCAGGGCGCCGCGCGTGGCGTCAACGCGCCGGAGCCGGCCACGTTCCCGTCGCTGCTCCCGCTGCAGTGCATCGATCTGGCCCGCGAGGTCATTGGTGCCGGACGAGAGAAGCTCGGCGGCCATCTCCTCGGCCTCGAGGTCCGCGTGATCCTGCTCCTCCTCCCAGGAAAGGGTTCCGTAGCGTTCGAGACGTCGGCGGTAGTCTCGCAGGGTTCGGAGTCGTTGCTTCCGGCTCTCCGCCTGTTCTTCGCCCTTCTCGGTTAGCTCGCAATAGCGGTCAAGGATCCTCTTGACCGTCTCCGCATCCTTGATGTGCTGCTTGAGGCGCCGGACGACGTGCTTGCGATAACCTTCGCCCCGCAGGTTCCCCCTCGCGTTGAGCAAGCTCGGATCGAGTAGGTCGACGATCGACGCAAAGTGCGGGTCGTAGCCGTCGTGTGGGGTGGCCGTGAGCAGGAGCAGCCCATCTGTCTGCCGGGCGAGCAGCTCAGCGAGCCGGCGCCGGCGGGAATCCTCCCAGTCCCCGGCCCGCCCCATGCGCACGCAGTGGTGGGCTTCATCAATGACCACCAGATCCCAGCAGGTGCGCTCGAGGTCTTGAAGAACCTTCTCCTGTTTTGCGAAGTCGATCGAGGTCAGACAGAATGAAACATGGTCGAAGGGGTTGGCTCCCAACACCAGCCCGCGCCGCGCTTCCTGCAGCTCCCCGGCATCCTTGATCGCTGTGAACCGCAGACCGAAGCGCGTCCGCATTTCCCTGTGCCATCGGTTGAGCAGTGGGCCTGCGGGGGAGACGATTAGGATCCGATGCGCTCTGCGCTGGGCGATGAGCTCGGCCATGACCAATCCCGCTTGGATTGTCTTGCCAAGCCCCACACCATCGGCGAGCAGCAGTCGTGGACGGCTCATGCGCAGCGCGCGCATCACGGGCACGAGCTGGTATGGAGCGATCTCCAGCCGGCCGGGCTGCACGGCGACGAGGGCGTTCGGGCCAAGCGCCTGCTCGAGGAGGAACGCCTGATGGTAGAGTAACCATTGCTTCAGACGACCCGCGCGTGTCGGGTCGAGCTCGGTCGAGACTGGCGTGACCTCTTCGAGGGGGTGAAGGAGGTCGAACTCCTCCCCTCGCAGGTCGCCCTGGATGCATCTCAGGCGGAAGCGCTGCTGCTCGCCCGCGGGCTCGGTATGGACCACCTCCCACTGAAGCCCACGAGCGCTGACCTGCGTGCCCGGCAGAACTGTGGACATTCACTCCTCCGTGGGCACAGATTCTCGATCTGGAGACCAGAAACGGGTCAATCCTTCAGCTGCTTCTCCACTCCTCACCCCCCCC
>JAGMDA010000041.1 GCA_023128935.1 Candidatus Eiseniibacteriota bacterium
TGTCCTTGTCCCGGGTGGTGTGAAGCAGATCCACCTTGCGATAACAACGTTCCGTATGTAGTTGGCGCTTCTTGTGTTCCGGCAACTGCGCGATCTCTTTCTTGCTCACCGGATGGTTGTGCTTATCGAAGGTAAGCACATCGGAGTCCTCGTAGCGCGGATTGTCCGGCACAAAGAGATACGTCCCATCCGCAATGAAGATCCCCTCCGGATCGTAGGCATCCAGGCTCCTGTAGTAGCGGGCCACCGCGTGGTTGTGCCAAGCCGCCAGACTGTCCAATGAATGGGGACCACTTCTCTCAAGAGCGTGATTGAGGAGGTTCTGCCTGGCCTCTATCGCGCAGTTGTCACCCCGGAGCAGCAAGATGTGACATTTGAATTCGTCACCGAAGGCCGATGGGTCCTCGCGGGCAGCATGGCCGACCACTCTATCTCGCGATGTTCCGCCGTGGGAATAGCAGAATGTCTAGGGTGTACTCGTAGTCCCCAGTTTGTAGTGTCCACCCGCTGACATCGAAGGTTCTTGGGTGATAGCCATCCTTCTCAAAGCTAAGATATCCATGCATCCAGAAGTCTATCCTAATCCAATAGCCACCACTGCTGTCGGTCGTTGTTTCGAACTGGACGTTTCGCTTCGGTACCCCGTTCAGATCGAGCGTATCATAGGCTGTGACCGCGACTCCTTCTAGCGGCGTAACTCCAACACCATTTTGAACTTGTCCGCGTACGCGATAGATTTCGTCCGCTGTCCTTGGAACGTTACACCCATCAGAACACCCATCAGACAAAACCATGACCAACGCTGCCAAAGCGGTGACCGATGCAATCCATCTCGAATTGATTACCATTGTCCATCCGTGTTCTCCGCTGGATAATCCCCTGGCATCAACCTGCGGGCATTGCCTCGGGCTTAACCAAGGCGCACGATTGGCCCAAGCCCGACGCGCGAAAAGAGCGCGCGTCTGCGCCAGCCGACTCATCTTCATGCAATGCCTCCAGCAACGCACCCGAAGATCCTGCGAGGTCAACGTAAGATCTGGATGAGTATCTGTCTGCCGGGCCATAGCGGATCCCATGGGACATCGATCCTTCCGCATGGAATCTGGCTCCGTTACCGGACGAGACAAGTACCTCGCACCTCAGTTATCCTGCCGACTTCCGCGCAGGGTGAAAGAAAACACCTTCGCATCTGCTCGCAGTCTCCATAGGACTACAGTGCAAGTCCAGAGAATATATAAGTATCCTTCGAGATACCCAGCGTGACGCGCACTGCAGATGTCATGCCCATGCAGTCAACACGCCATTCAGTAACCCCAGCAGGTATAAATTGTTCCATGCTGTCTACGAAAGCGGAGACAGCAGGCCCCGGAACGCCCAAACGTGATTCGCCTCTTTCCTCTTGCACGTGTGCCCCACTCTGTAGCATACATCAGTGTACCCACCACCCAATGCCGAATGCAGGAATCGTAGACTGCGAATCATCTGAGCGACATTCTCGCGCTAGCGCTAGATTCGTGTCGCTCATCTGATCACGACCACTCGTCGTGTCGCGCTCTCCTCACCAACCTGGATTTGATAGAAATACACGCCAGCTGCAACAGCTGCACCCCTGTCGTCTCTTCCCTGCCATGAGATTTCATACGCACCTGAGTGACACGACGCATCCAAAAGGGTCCGAACCAACCGTCCTGATGCATCAAGTATACTCAACCGGATGTCTGAACCGCCAAGATCCTCTGGGATCCGGAATGCGATCTTCGTGGTCGTGCTGAACGGATTGGGACAGCTTGTCGCAGAGCCACACCACACCACGGACTTATCGGTCACCGATCCACTCCATCCACACCCAACGGGCCATGCCCCGATAAGGTCACATTCGTAATTCGGAGCACTAAACGGGGCGCATGGGGAATTCGAATGCAACGAGAAGCGATCTTCAATGGTTGTCCCCGCCTGGCAGAAGCACGGCCACTGGCTGATGTTCCCGTCGAGGCCGTATTGTTCCGCGATACAGCCAACCCAATTTCCACCCACATTCCCCCATATATCGCAGCAACTCAGCGTTGGATTACATACACCGGATGCATCGTTGCATACGATGGCAGCACCCCCAGTGCCATATGCGATGATGCAGTTCGCAAAGCTTGGCGACGCCAAATTCACACAATACACACTTCCCCCATCGTTAGCACTATTTCCGGAGAACGTGCAGTTGGTGAATTCCGGCGACACCTCATTCAAGCAAATGACAGCACCTCCCAGCGCAGCGTTGTTCTCGATGAACGTGCTGTATTCTAAACTGGGGTAGAAACGGGTTCCCGTCTCCTCATCAATCCCCAGTGCTCCCCCACCCCATGTCGCATGATTTCCGACAAACGCACACTTGAAGTAACTGGCAGCCGCGTTGACATAGCAATGTGCTCCACCCCCCCGCTCCGCCTCATTCTCCTGAAAAGTACAGTTGACAAACTCGGGCTTGCACATGTCACTCACTGCGCCACCGCCCTTGCCGGCCGCCACATTCGTCAGAAAGAGGCAATCATTGAATTTGGGGGTCCAGTCGATATGTCCGAATTGGCCGAGACAGTAGACGCCACCTCCGTCAGAGCTGGAAATATTGCTCTCGAACGTACACTCGTTGAAGGTCGGAGAACACTCGTGGATGAACGCACCGGCCCCGTTTTCCGCAGAGTTCTCCCCGAAGAAACAGCGCTGGAGGGTTGCGGCCTCTGCGGAGATGCAAGCGAGCCCCGAGCTGGAATTCCCAATAAACCTGCAGTCCTCCAAATGGCCCGCTCCGCCATTACGAACAGACAGCGCAGCGCCACCCGCGTTCTCGATGAACCAACAGTTATCAAACCAGCATAAGCGGTCATCACAGAGAATGGCTGAACCTTGCTCAGGGTCAGAAACAAAGCCGCCTCTTACCGTGACGCCACCAATGACGGGAACAACGTTGGTGCCTGCGATCTCTATCTGGAAGCCGCGGTGGGGGTCGGTTTCCGTTCCGCCGCATTCGATGATGCAGATCGATGGCCAGCTGAACCGGGAATAGACGGCTGTCATCTTGTCGAACAGGATGTCGCGGTTGCCTTCCCCGCTGAATGTACCATATCCCAGCTCAATGATCTTGGTGTGGCATGCGGCCGGGATGGAATTCATTGCCGCCTGGATTGTGGGGTAGTCTCCGGATCCGTCCGGCGCGACCGCAATGACATCATCCTCGCGGGGCATAATGTAGCGAAACATCTGCTCATGGGTTGGGCCGGCAGACCCCGGGATATTGTCTAGCGCCCACCAGCCGTTCTGCCAAGCGCCAGAACCCCAACCATAGTTTATGTGTATCTTGCGCTCTCCACCATCAACAAGCCACCCGTCTACCACAAACGCGTGTGCTCCTCCGCTGATAGTTGACATGTTGTAGATCACAGGTCTGTCAGCATTGATCTCATTCTGAATGAAGGCAAACCAGAACTCGTTCGGCCATCCGTAGCGACCTATGAAGTCGATGCAGTCCTGGTAGCGGAAATCATCTTCAAGAGCGCTGCGAATGTCTGGTGGGTAGACTCCACTTGCGCAGACTCCGAAATCCGTATCAAATGCCACGGCAACCTCGTAACACAGTTCCCCAACGGCTCTCTTCACTTCCTCAGGGCTGTTCTCATAGACGTGCGGTCTCATGTCACCCCAGGCATATGAATCACCGACAAACACAGTCAGAAGCTCCCCGGGAGTGGAACCGCCACAAGACTGGTCGCCATCCCACACGTCAAAGCAGAAACCACCGAAGCTTCCTACAGGAGGCCACCGGTGGAAATCCATCACCATGGCAGCGGCTACGGCGGCGCATCCAACCAGGCATTGCTCACCGGCATGGCCGATTGGACAGAAGAGGTTATAGGGGGATCCTTGTCTCCATTCGCTGGACACCAGGGGACCGACCTGATCGCGCGTTTGGCGGCCGTCGAAGGGCTGGTCGGGGGGTAGTAGGGTCTCGGCCGCGAGCAACCGATCCCACAATTCCCTGTGTGTTCGCTCAAAGAGAACATCGCCGGTCGTTGGCTGAACCGAATCCAAGCCACCATACTTCCTGGCGAACAATCTGAAAGCAGATACTAGGACTTCCTCCGTAAGCTGCGGGAGGCCTCCGTCCGAACCAGGGATATACCTGCCCCTCTCATAGTAGACCGTGATGGGGGGCAGTTCCATGAGAGCAGGAACTACAACATAGCCTGTCGGAGAAATGTTGAAGCAGCGGGCCAATAGCGTATCCCGCCAAATAAAATCGTGTGTCGAGGCAATTACTGGGCGGGGATCACAATTCCATGCGCCAGGTTTGTCTGCGGCCTGCATGAGCCAGTTCTGGCAGACCAAGGTCATTTGATCCACCGATGCTAGCTCAGCAATGCATGCCTGATGGAACGTTCCACAAAGCCAAATAGTCAGGGAGATTATGCAGATTGCTTTCGACATTAGATAATCCCTCCTACCCTTGCACATGTAGCAGCGGAATCAGAAGCCAACTGCGTACACTAGGCCCCGGCTACCTATAGAGCCATTTCACTTGACCCCAGCTCGAGGATCGAACGGGGGTCTGGGGCTCACAGGGATTAGGATCGCAGAAAAGCCACCCACTGTGGACTTCCCCGCCCAGAGCAAAACACTCAGCAGGCGTTAGCAGATAGCAGCTATTGCCAATGCAGCAAACAACCGGCTGCGGGCCACCGGTCTCACACGGCTCGCCGTCGCAATTTGGCCACGAAGGGTGCCAAACGCCCTGAAGGTCCTGGCACTCGTTCTCTGTAACCAGATGGCAATCTGCGCCGATACAACAAGCCGCTGCTGGGCAAGAGAAAACGCCGTCCGTGAACAAGCCCATGGCGCCAAATGTCGCGGCCGGCCAAACCTGCGGAGGGGCAATGCAATTACCAGTACCCCCACGGCCAGTGTTAGGATTCGCTCCCACTCCAATCACGGTTGTGCTGTATGCGTAGCCAGCAAAGAAGTAGACGGGGACCATATTCCCTGACCAGGGGCTCCCACAGATGACTATGGATGTACCCGCATTAGGACCGGGCCAAGTGGCCATCGGGATTTCGAGCCCCGCTTCGGGAAAGCACGGTCCGTGGCCAGTGAAGAGGAACGCTTCCGCATCGTAGTCTCCAAAACCGAACTCGGTGCCACACCATTCTTTGCTCTCCGCCCACGCGCACAAGACGAACCAGACCACGCCATCGCCGGTATCGATTCGGTTCACTTGGCCCTGGCAGTCGTTGATGGCGAAGTTGTCAAGATAGTGTTGGCACCATCCCTCGGGCGGTGCCGGGCTCGTATACTGGAGCACCGCCGGGTGGTGCGCAATGAACACTCCGCCCTCAAGATCGGAAGGATCAGCATGTGCGATCCCCGCGGCCAACCCGACGGTAGCCAAGGAAATAAGAATTCTAGGCATAGCGATTTCCCTATTAGCGCAAAATCCGGTTG
>JAGMDA010000410.1 GCA_023128935.1 Candidatus Eiseniibacteriota bacterium
ACCCTGAAACAGCCGGGCCGCGCGAGATCGCTCGCCTCAGGACGCCATCTCTGCAGTCTACTGCGCCGGGATTCCTGCGTCTACGGAAGGCGTGCGACCTTCGTAACAGCTATCAACTTCCATCCGCGGACGAGGTTTTGGCGAACAACAAGCCCCCCCGCGCGGCCGCATATGCGTACGCACATGGGTACGATAGAGACGCCGACCGCTTCATGCAATGCGCACAGGACTGGTGAGGAGTCCTGGCCAATCCGCGTTCGATGATCTCAACTCAGGTTCACAGGACCTCAGATTTACACAATCTCGGCTCACCGCATCTCTCGCAGAGCCATTTCAATCTGAGAGGCAGCCTTGATGAACGAGGCGGCCTTTGCCAGGGCATACTCGCTGGTCTTGTAGGCGTAGGTCCAACCCCACGCGTCGCTGTCGATCAGCGGATAGTCGATCGGAACCTTCGCGATCACCCAGTTCTTGGTATCCATGTCACCGAGTTCGATCGTCTCGCCTGTGCCGGCGACGATGCCGAGCGTGATTCCGCCCGGCAGCAGCCCTGTTTCACATCCCTCCATGAAACAGTAGCGGGTGTGATAGCAACCTGGCCCGCGGCCCACGCCTGCCATCATCGATATGTCCGCCGGGTTGAACCCCAGAATCCATTGCAGCTGGTTCTCCGCCGCCTTCACGTACTGCGGTTCCCCAAGTAGGCGTCCGGCCGTCGCCAGGCCCCAGGCAAGCTCTCCAAAGCGGCCGTTGTTCGTGTTCGGTTTGATGTTCCTTATACTATCGTCCTTGGCCTGTCCACCGATCTGCCCAAAGGGGGAGAGATTTGCGGATCGCATCGTGTAGCGTGCCCACCGCCCAAAAGCTTCTCGTATCCTCGGGCACAGGCTGCTCTCCGGGTTACGCCTCAGGAACTCGTAAAGGGCCGGCAGATGATATCCCGGGTCCGCCGTCACAGCCGTCCTTGCCCTGTCACTGTAGAAGTAGCCTTCTTCATCTTGGAGCTCCAGGATGCCTGTAACCTTCTGGATCGCATCGCGCTCGTATCGCCTGTCACCCGTTATGGGACCGAGTTCCAGGTCGGCGAGTAAGAGTCCCGACAGGATGTAATAGAGATAGGCTGTCTGGTACTTCTCATACTCGGGCTGTGAGAAATCCATGCCGGCGCACCGGTCGTATATGTCCCGGGCAACCGAGGTGCATCTCTCAGCGAGCTCAGCGTCGTATGGAGAGACCAAGCGGGCGGTCCTTGCCAGGATTGCGCCGGTCAGGCATATGGCAGGGCCTTTCGTAATGCCGTAGCCGATTTCCAGTGTTTCCTGCTCCAAGATCACGCGCGGCGGCTCTTTGTCCGGTGCGCCCAGCCAAGTGCAGACATCCTCGAAGTCGGGCGTGAAGCCCTGGTGAAGCATGCCATCCCAGTAGGACTTGCAGAAGTAGTCTGCCTCCCAGGCGGCTTCATTAATGAATCGCGGCATTCCTCCAAGCGTTTCCTCGAGCTCGGCGCCAAACACATCTTGAAACATGGTGAGGGCGAAGAGCCCCATCGTCCCGCCCCATACCCACTTCCCGTAGTCACCGGCGTCGTGCCAGCCGCCCGCTATGTCAACCCTCGTGCCGTCTGTCTTGATCACTGCATCTTGCGTGTGGCACGCTCCGTGGAAGCCTGGCACCTCCATCCCACAGCGCTGGTAGTAAAACCAGCGCCCAGCCTTCTTCGATAGATCGAGATAGCGCCCTTTCTTGATCGGGAAGGTGTAGGAGTCCATGACCTCCTTGGTTTCCTTAACCCGGAGCCGCAGGAGGTAGAGTCCCTCGCGCTTGAAGTCCGAGAAGTCAGCGACGTAGTTGTTTCCTCCCCACAGGTGAAAACCGGCCTCCTTCAGTTCACCACGGTATACCACCGGCTGCGCCGCCGGGTGCTGCCGGTTGCGCACTGCATCGAGCAACTCAAACGTGCCCGTCAGCTTCCCGCCGTTCGCCCACACTACCGACGTCTTCGTGCCCTGCGGGTCATATCCCCCATGGCAGATGATCGGCCTCAACGTCTCCTGCGCGATGATCTGTCCCTCGGCCAATGGGGACCAAGAATCCGTCTTCTGCCGGATCCGCCTGATTGTCCGGGATTGCTTCAGCTTCTCCTCGATAGTGAGCACGCCCCGGTTGCGCAGCTTGCGCGAGCAGACCCCGAATTCCACGTACGCCAGCGCACCGGTGGCCTTCACGGTCTCGAAGATGACCTGCTCCTCGTCGAAGCGATAGTCGATCTCGCTGCTTTCCCCTGTGGCAGCGTCCACGACAACCGGCGTGCCTTGGATGAAGAAGTACTTGGGATCAAAGCCCAAGGTGACACGGGTCACCGTAATCCGGGAGGGGGCGGCTTGCGCGAGATGGAACGTCAATCTCGCCCTATCCTTGCTCTGGTATAGACCGGCGTGGAGTTGTCCCTCCTCGAGGTTGGAAAAGACTGGCAGGTCCTCCCGCAGGGTCCACTCGTGGCCGAACGGCTGACCTGACTCCACCGCAATCGGTGCGGCTTCCGTGACTGGGATGGTTGCTCTCAACTCCTGTGAGGAAGTTGGGATGTGGGACTCCTGTGAGGAAGTGGGGATGTGAGAGGCGCCTGCGCCCGCTGCCCCGAGACCTCCGACCGTGATTCCGAAAGCCAGAGATGCGACCGCGATTGTAAAAGCGAGGAATCTGAGCGCGATTGCCGAAGCGTGAGATCCAAGCATGGCAGTCAAAGCGAGGAGCCCGCCCGCAATCGCGGAAACGATAGATTCAACCTTGGCTGCGAAAGAGCAATACGCGCCGACCGCCGCCGATACGCTGCCTCGCGCTGCATACTCTCGTGCACTCATACAAGCCTCCCCCGATACATGGCAGTAAACCGAAACCCTGTGACTGTCACTTGTCCGTATCCCTCAGCCTCGCAATGACCTCACGATCGGTGGGAAAGGCCAGTGGCTCGGGCAGTTCGTCCAGGCTAAAGAACTCCGCTCGATCGGCGTCGTCTCCCGGGATCAACTCGCCGCCAATGCGGCGGGCCAGATACCAGACTCCGATTGTGTGATTGACTGGATTGTGGAAGTTGGACTGGACGGCGAAGACCGCGCCTGTTTCGACGAGGAGTCCGGTCTCCTCCAGCATTTCCCGTTCTGCCGCTGCGCGGACCTCTTCGTCATAGTCGACGTATCCGCAAGGGATGCACCAAGTCCCCGGATAGATGCCGGTGCGCCGCACGAGCAACAAGTGCGTTGCCGCGGAGGGGGGGATCAGGAGACCGGACGCGGGAGGGTGCGGGCCATCCGATTGGAGGATCGCGGCGACAACAGCGATCGGGTTGCGGTAATGAACATAGCCGCACTTGGGGCAGTGGGCCTGTCGAGAGCTTCCCTTTGCGACAGTGAGGCCCGCGCGGTTGCCCCCGACGTCCTGGAGCAGAGGGCTGCCACACAGCGGACAGAAGCGGAACTCAAGTCCACTGCCCACGATCTCTCCCGACCCCTCGATGCCACTCATCTGCTCTCCCGACCCCTCTATGCCATTCATCGTATTGATGAGCGGCGGGCCCCGGCCGCACATCTGGTGCGCGATGGGCTCAAGCCCAGCGCGTGCTAGCCTCTCACGTCCCTTCCCGCCCGCTCAATCAAATGGTTGGACCGCGGCGTCACTTGCTGGCAGCTTG
>JAGMDA010000411.1 GCA_023128935.1 Candidatus Eiseniibacteriota bacterium
AGTCTTGCCTTGCTGGGAGCCACATCCGCGCTCGTCCACGCTGATCCGCAAAACTTGGAGGGCGGGGCGTTGATTGTCCACATCGCCGAGCTCGAGGCGCCGTCTGGGTCGCACTGCAATGCCTATTTACCGCATAGTGCGTATGCACTTGACTCCACCAGACACAGCGTAACTTCTTGTGGGCCAGCGAGTTCGCCGCATCACAGCTGACCGGGCGATTCCTGTCGCAACTTTCTGAGCAGCAAAGAGTTGCCGAAATTCCGGTTGGGTCAAATGAATACGCACTTACCGCATTATCAAATCACGAGTTGCCACGATCAGAATACCACCGTTCAGACATCCTCCGCTTGTTGCGTTTCCTGGTACCTGGTTGCAGCGTTTGAGGAGGACAAGGAGTGGTCTGGAGTCCAGTTCGGCTTCAGCGACTACGATCCGAACATCTTTATGTTTGAAAGGGCGAGGGCCTGCTTTCCGCCGAATAGTGCTAGTATTCAATACACGACTGGCGGCTGGCCGGGCCCGCTCTCGGGCGTAACCCTCAGTACGGTTGTGCCCTGGGAGGGCAATTGGTTGGCCGTCTTCGCCTTCAGAACGTATGTATACGGCTACAATGGGTCTGGTCTCGCACAGCTCATTCCCGACCCGACGGCTGCCGTTCCCTTCGGAGGCTTCCGCAACTCCGCAAGCCCACCCGAGAAGGGGGATGCGGCCCTAGGTGGCCTGGGTGTAAACCAACCTGGCACCTAGGTGTGCTGGGGCATGGATGATCTCGTCTGCTGCATTGGCGACGAGTGCGTCATCGTCAGCAGCGAGAATGAGTGCATCGCCTTGGGCGGCGAGCGGGCAGCATCCGGATGCGAGCGAGGCATCCGTGGAGGCGGGGTCTGGGTGTCATCATCAGTCCCGGCCAGATCTCGCTCGTCGATTCCGTGCTCATCCATAGGCGGGATCAGCAGGTAAGACTCAGGCTCCCACATATCCCGCGGCGCGGCCAAGGGCGGCGGTGCCAGGTTCTCCTTCATGGCCGCGAAGACCGCCTCGTGGTCATCTTCCATGGCAGCAAGCTCCAGAAGCATTTTCGAGGCACCAGATGTATCGAGCAGCTCGGCGCCCGGCGGTAGCAGCGTGAATTGTGGCGGAGCTGCACCCCCTCAGTGAGCTTTGCAACGCAAACCCAATTGTCACCTCTATTCGACTGACTTGGTGACCCCAGGTGCCGATGATCAATAGCGTATGGCGGGGTGGGACCCGCCCTGCCTCGGTGCCCGCGAAACGGCCTTGTGGCCGGCGTATGCGTGACGCGAGGCGCTGCGGGCGCGAACGATCTGTACAATTGCACCGCCGCAGAAATCACCGGCGGACGAGGTTCTGGCGCACTCTGTAACCGGCCTGGAACCAAGAGGAGCGGTCATGTCCATCGTACTGGAACATCTGACGAAGCTCTTTGATGGACACTGTGTCGTCAACAATGTCTCTCTGAAGGTGCCCGATGGGGAGCTCTTCGTCTTGCTGGGTCCCAGCGGCAGCGGCAAGAGCACTGTCCTGCGGATGATCGCGGGGCTGCTCGATGTCGATGGCGGCCGCGTCCTCCTGCATGACCGGGATGTGACCGAGCTTACCCCGCAGCGCCGTGATGTCGGATTCGTCTTTCAGCACTATGCTCTCTTCCGCCACATGACGGTGGCGGGCAACATCGAGTTTCCCCTCCAGGTCCGCAAGGTTGGGACCGTACAAAGGCGGCAGCGGCGGAACGAGCTGTTGGAGATCGTCGGATTGGTGGGGCTTGAAGAGCGTCTGCCGCACCAGCTCTCAGGGGGACAGCAACAGCGTGTTGCTCTGGCGCGCGCCCTTGCGCACAGCCCCAAAGTCTTACTCCTCGATGAACCGCTGGGTGCCCTCGATGCCAAGATCCGCAGCGATCTGCGGCGTTCCTTGCGGCGGATCCAGAGCGAACTCGGCGTAACAACCATCTTCGTGACCCACGATCAGGAAGAGGCCTTTGAGCTGGGCGACCGCATCGGCGTTATGAACTTCGGCCGGCTGCTCGAGGTGGGGGAACCAACGGAACTCTACCTCCACCCGCAGACCGAGTTCGTCGCCACCTTTTTAGGGAAGGCCAACCTCATGGTCGGTGAGTGCGGGCCGACCAGCGTGCGGCTCGGACCTGTGGAGATCCCCCTTGACAACCACATTACCTCCGGCGGCGAGGAGCACCGAGTGCAGATCCTCTTCCGTCTCGAGGATGTCGCCGTGAAGGATTCCGCCGAGGCCCTTTCCTGGCCGCTGCTCGGTAGAGCAGAGGTGGAGGAGGCTGAGTTCGTGGGATCCCTCGAGAAGATGCGGCTGCGGCTGCCCCCTCTCCCCGGGGTGCGAACCATCGCCCCTGAGATGCCCTTTGGAGCCGACTACATTCTGGTAGAGGCAATCCGTTCGGGTCACCAGGCGCGCCGCTTCCCGTTGCGTCCTGGCGATCATGCTTGGGTGGGCGTGCGGCGCATACACGCACTGCTGCATCCCGGGATGAGCTTCCTGCTGGTTACCGATGGTGCGCCCCACACGCAGGCCGCCACGGACCTGGGAGGACAGATCGCCCAGCTGGCCCATGCACGCGTAACGTTGTTGGGGCTGGGTCCAAAAGAGGGGCGGATCCAGTCACATCTTGAACAGGCCCGCGAGCAGATGGCCAGTGGACCCGCCGCGCTGGAGCTCCGCACCTCACGAGATGGAACACGCCGGGCCGTGGAACATGAGACAGACCGCCGGCACTACGATCTTGTGATCCATGGTGTTCCCCCGCAGGGAGTCCACGAGGTTGCCGAGCAGA
>JAGMDA010000412.1 GCA_023128935.1 Candidatus Eiseniibacteriota bacterium
AGGCCGGGGATCACCATCTGCTCTTGGTTCCCAGCCAGCGACCTGTCCCGCAGCGAGTTCTGATCTGCGTGGCGGTGGGCGAGCCGGGAAAGGACGGTGTGCTCTTTGCTGGAAGACTGGTCCGGCACCTGGGCGCGGCAGCGACCATCCTGACCGTCATTCCGGCATGGCGCTCTGACCAGGCGGTGGCCCGGGGAGAGCGCTTCCTGACTGCGGGGGGCCGGACGCTTTCACGTGTAGGGGTCGAGGCGCAGACCTTGCTGCGGCGTGGGCAAGCCCGCGAGGAAATCCTTGCGGAGGTGCGCAAAGGCCAGTACGAGCTGGTTGTGCTTGGCGCACCCCTAACCGGTCGCAACAAGGGCGTTGTGCTCCCGGGCTTACTGGAAGACCTCCTGGGCCAACTGTGCGATATTCCTGTGCTCATCGTGCAATCACGCCTCCGGGTGGGTGAGGAACCGGCCACGGGTTCTCCTTGAACCGCTGCTGTGCAACTCGGGCTTTCCACATGAGGGGTGGACAAGTGGATGTGTGGATATATGGATGAGTTACAGAGGCTTACTGAAGGAGGGACCTGCAATGCAGATCAGACAATGGATATCTATCCCTATCGCGTTTCTCCTGGCTGTCTGTGGCGCGCCGTTGGCGGGAGCCGCGGATATATCCCTACTCAACGTTTCCTATGACCCGACGCGAGAGCTCTATCAGGAGTTTAACGCGGCCTTTGTACAGTATTGGAAGGACAGCACGGGCCAAGCGGTGAAGATCCAACAGTCCCACGGCGGAGCCGGCCGGCAAGCCCGCGCTGTGATGGATGGCCTCGAGGCGGATGTGGTTACCTTGGCGCTCGCCTACGACATCGACGCCATTGCGGGGACCGGATTTATCGCGAGGAACTGGCAGAGTCGCCTGCCCCACAACAGCGCGCCTTATACATCGACAATGGTCTTTCTTGTCCGCAAGGGCAATCCCAAGAACATCCGGGACTGGGACGACCTGGCGCGACCGGGGATCGAGGTGATTACGCCCAACCCGAAGACTTCGGGAGGGGCCCGCTGGAACTATCTGGCCGCGTGGGGCTACGCGCTGTCGAAACATGGCGGCGATGAGACGCAGGCCAGAGAGCTCGTCACGCGCATCTACAGGAACGTCCCAGTTCTTGACACGGGAGCACGCGGTTCAACGATCACCTTTGTCGAACGTTCGATCGGCGATGTGCTGATCGCCTGGGAGAACGAGGCCATGCTGGTGGTCAGCAGGCTCAAGCCGGGGGATTTCGAGATCGTCGTGCCGTCACTTAGCATCCTGGCTGAGCCCCCAGTCACGGTCGTTGACCGGGTGGTGGAACGGAGGGGTACGCGCGCGGTCGCCCAGGCCTACCTGGAGTACCTCTACTCACCGGAGGGTCAAGCGCTCGCGGCGAAGCACTACTATCGGCCACACCTCGCGTCGGTAGTGGCGGAGTATGCGCAACAGTTCCCCGAGGTGAAGCGCTTCACCATCGATGAGGTCTTTGGGAGCTGGGCGAAGGCCCAGCGCACCCATTTCGCCAGCGGCGGCATCTTCGATCAGATCTATCTCGACCGATGATGGGACGGATCCTGAATCCGGTCGTACTACGCTGAGAGGGCACGTATGAGCGACAGACAGCGCGGCGTTCTCCCGGGGTTCGGGCTCTCAATGGGGTTTACCCTCTCGTACCTGGGCCTCCTCGTGCTGATCCCCCTCGGAACGCTTTTCCTCAAGATGGCCGCCATGAGCTGGAGCCATTTTGTGGAAGTGGTGCTGTCACCGAGAGCCCTCGCTGCGTACCGTTTGAGTTTCGGCGCGGCGTTGAGCGCTGCGACGATCAACGCTGTCTGCGGTCTGCTGCTAGCCTGGGTGCTGGAACGATACTACTTCCCGGGCAAACGACTTATCGACGGTCTGATCGACCTTCCATTCGCACTGCCGACCGCGGTCGCCGGTATTGCCCTGACCACTATGTATGCCGGTAATGGCTGGGTGGGTCAACACCTTGCGAGTCTGGGCATCAAGGTGTCCTACACACCCCTTGGCGTTGTCGTTGCGTTGACTTTCGTCGGTCTGCCCTTCGTTGTGCGCACCGTACAGCCGGTGCTGCGCGACCTGCCTGTGGCGGTCGAGGAGGCCGCTGCCAGCATGGGCGCAGGTCGCCTCCAAATCTTCTTCCGCCTGATTCTTCCGGAACTGCTCCCAGCTGCCGTGACGGGCTTCACGCTGGCCTTCGCCCGCGGCCTCGGGGAATACGGCTCGGTCATCTTCATTGCCGGAAACATGCCGATGCGCTCGGAGATCACCCCGCTCCTGATCATGATCAAATTGGAGGAGTATGACTACGCGGGCGCCACCGCGATCGCCCTTGTGTTCCTCGTCGCTTCCTTTGCGACCCTGCTTTTTATCAATGCCCTGTCGCTGCGCGTCGGCGCGCGTGCTCGCACGGGGTAAGGAGGACCGGAGTATGCCGCGCATCTTCGGCCGGCAACGGGAAAAGCCGTCGAGTGGGAGGGCACGTAGCCTCACGGAGCCAGCGCCCGTGCGCTGGTTGCTGACGGCTGCAGCGATAGGCTTCATCCTGCTGTTCCTTCTGGTTCCCCTGTTGCTGATCTTCGCCAAAGCCGCGGAGGATGGATTTGGCGCCTACATCGCCGCGGTGTCCGAGCCTTACGCCCTCGCAGCCATCCGCCTGACGCTCATCACGGCCATCATCACCGTACCGCTCAACCTGCTGTTCGGTCTCGCTGCGGCATGGGCGATCACGAAGTTCGAATTCCGCGGGAAGAATATCCTGGTCACCCTCATCGATCTGCCTTTCAGTGTCTCGCCGGTCGTCTCCGGCATGCTCTTCGTGCTGCTCTTCGGCGCGCAGGGTTTCTGCGGACCCTGGCTCCAGGAACATGGGATCAAGATCATCTTCGCGCTGCCCGGAATCGTGATGGCAACGGCCTTCGTCACCTCGCCGCTTGTGGCACGGGAACTGATTCCACTGATGCGGGGCCAGGGAACCGAGGAAGAGGAGATGGCGCTGACCCTGGGAGCCAGCGGCCTGCAGACCTTCTTGCGGGTCAGCCTGCCGAAGATCAAGTGGGGGGTCTTCTACGGTGTGGTCCTCTGCAGCGCCCGGTCAGTGGGAGAATTTGGCGCGGTATCGGTGGTGTCGGGCCACATCCGAGGTCTCACCACCACCGTCCCGCTGCACGTTGAGATGTTATACAATGAATACCAGTTTGTCGCCGCCTTTGCCGTCGCCTCATTGCTCACCGTGCTGGCGTTGGTAGCGTTGGTCCTCAAGAGCCTTATCGAGTGGAAAACCTCCGAGAGGGGCGCCCAGCGCTAGCGGGGCGTAGGACCCCGGGAGGGTGTGATCCGAAGGCAGACATGTGGCGACGAAGGGAAACTTCCCTGGACCCGGGCCTTATAACGGGCAATCTTGTGGACGATCTTCGCGGATGCCCTTTGAGGAAAACAGATGCGTACGCCGAGCCTCAGCACATTGTTGATCGCGTTCAATGTCGGCATGGTTGTGGTCGCGATCGTCTTCGTAGGCACTGCAGGAACGTCACTTCTGCGGCGTCTGGCTGACGAGCAGGCGGTGGCGCGGGTACGCTTGGCGGGCGTCGGTGCGGTCCAGGCGATCGAGCGCAGTGGAGACCGCCTGCTGGCCTCGGCCGAGCTTCTGGCCGAACGGCCCACGCTTGCGCGGCTTCTAGACGAGTGTGATGAAGAAGGACTAGGAGCCTATCTTGAGACATTCCGGCGGACAAGCCAGCTCTCTGGATACGCCGTGTTCGTGAGCGGCCGCCTGTTCGCGAACAGCAAACCGGCTCTCCCCTGGAATGAAATAGTGAACGCGGCCCACGCGGTTGAGGGCTGGCACCTGCTGCAGCCTGCCGACACCACGTCCCTGCTCATGGGGGCGTGGGCCTCGGTGCCCACCCTGCCTGAGGCGACGGTTCTCGCGGTGCGCGTACTCGACGAGGCGTATGCACAAGAGACCGCAGAAAAGGTCGGACTTCCCGTGGCAATCACCACTCGGTGGGACCTCGAGGAGCACGGCGGCCTTGCAGAAGCCCTCCTCTTTCAGGCTCTGGACGGCGAGGCCGCACCAACTGGCCGAATCGACCAGCTGAAGCGCTACCTCTCGGCCGTACCCCTCCGGGATCCAGGCGGCGCGGTCGTCGGTGTCGTGGAGGCAGCCCTCCCGACGGCGGCCGTCGATTCGTCGCTCCGGACCCTTATCGGCACCCTGGTCCTCCTCACCCTGGGCATTGGGGCCCTGGCAACTCTCTTGAGTCTGATGGTCGCGCGGCGCATCGCCCGTCCGATCGAGTTGCTGACCGCGGCGTCGGCCCGTATTGGCCATGGCGATCTGTCCTCACCGGTTCCGCGTGCCACCGGTCCCGAGATCGGAACGCTGGCGACCACGATGGAAGAGATGCGAGACCGCATCCTAGGGCTGACCACGGAGCTTCGCCGCAAGCAGGCGGAGGCGGAGGCGGTTCTGACCGGCATCGTCGAGGGAGTCTTCGCCGTTGATCGGGAACGCCGGATTCGCTATCTGAACCCTCAGGCCGCAGCACTCCTCGGCATCCGTGCTGAGGAGGCCATTGGTAGATTCTGCGGCGATGTGCTGAAGCCGCAGGGTCCGGGCGGGATCCGGCCCTGTGAAGAGAGCTGTCCGATTCTGTACGCCCGTTTCCGCGGCAGCGCCCGCGCGACCGCACGCCTGCTCCTTCGTGAGGGCGAACCCCGGTCGATCATGATCACCAGTGCCGCCGCGGGTTCGGAGGGGGAGGATGAGGGTGTTGCGCAAGCCCACCAGTTCCAGGTTATCCGTGACGAGACGGAGGTCGAAGCCACACGCCGCCTTCGGGATACCGTCCTGGCCAACATTTCGCACGAGTTCCGCACGCCGCTGTCGGCTCAACTGGCCTCACTTGAGCTGCTTCGCGACCAGCTACCCGACCTGAAGCTTGAGGAGGTCCGCGAACTCGTCCTCTCGATCGAGCGGGGAACCCTTTCCCTGACCCGCCTGATCGACAATTTATTGGAAAGTACGCGCATCGAAGCGGGCCGGGGTTCCCTCCGGCGCCGTGAGATCGCACTCGACCAAGTGGTTGAGGAGGCGGTGGAGCTCATGGCTCCGTTGATCGAGCAACGACGGCAGACCCTGCAGGTCGATCTCCCCTATCCGTTGCCTCAGGTCATCGGCGATGCGACCCGTCTGGTTCAGGTCTTCGTCAACCTTCTGGCAAACGCCAACAAGTTCGCGCCGCCCGACACCACAATCAGCCTGGGCGGCCAGGTGGACGATACCGAGATCAGGCTATGGGTCGAGGATGAAGGTCCCGGCTTACCGTCCGGTGCGGTCGACTCGCTCTTCCAGCGCTTCACGCGATCGCCAGGCGAGGAGCCGGAAGCAAGCGGCATGGGACTGGGGCTCTTCATCGTCAAGTCGATCGTGGACCGGCACGGGGGCAGGGTGGCCGCGGAAAGCAGCGGCACGGGAACTCGCATGTGCGTTATCCTTCCGCGCAGCGATGAATCATCCGCACGGGGGGGGCATGAAAATCCTGGTCGTTGACGACGATCTCGAGCTGCTGAATCTGATTGCTTTCGCACTGCGCCAGGCCGGCTATCTGGTCGTGGAAACACCCGACGGCCGCGCGGCCTTGGACGCTCTCGAGAAGGAGACGCCCGACCTCATCATCCTCGACTATAACCTGCCACGCATGAGCGGCCTGGAAGTACTCAAGACAGTCCGCGCGGGTGGCAACACCACGCCCGTCATGATGTTGACCGTGCGCTCCGCAGAGGAGGATCAGGTCCGGGCGCTCGATCAGGGCGCGGACGACTACCTTACGAAGCCCTTCAGCCCGCGGACGCTACTGGCGCGAATCCGAGCGCTGCTGCGCCGCGCAGGGATTGAAAAGCCCTCGCCCCTGGTCTCGGGAGAGCTGGCCGTGGACGCCG
>JAGMDA010000413.1 GCA_023128935.1 Candidatus Eiseniibacteriota bacterium
CTGGATCTGCGCGAAAACGACAGTCGCCAGCTTCTCGGCCATCTCGTCGCTGATGACATAGGTGGCCACGAGTCGCCGGGCCGCGGATTCACGGTCAGCGTCGCGTAGCTGCACGACCGTCTCGATCGGCTCGAACTGGATCAGATCACCGTACTTCATCCTGCGCTTCTCCCATTGAATGCCGCAACGCCGACTCCCCTCACGCCATGACCCCTACCTGTTGAATACCGCTACGCCGATTCCTCTCATGCCGTGCCCCCTGTCTGCGCCGCACCCGGCCCGGAAGGCAGGTCCTGGCAGACGACGACCAGCTGGCGACTTGGATACCGTTGGTATTCTGGGTGTTCCGGGGTGGCGTAGATCAGGTAGCCGTTTCTCAGTGTACCGTTCCATGCCGCAACGATCGTCCGGTTGCGTGAGATCCCCTGTAAGAGGCGGAGCGGATCCTGCTCGAGCGCAACATCGAAAAGAATCTCGATGTTGTCGAGCAGGACGACCGGGTCGTCCCTGCCCACGACCTCGTCCAGCAAGCGTGGCAATTGAAGAGCCCGCTGGCGCTCCGTCAGATCGAGCATCCGGCGGGAGAGCTCCAGATTCAGGTTCAGGAGCGGTGCACCCGTGCGCGTGGCGACGTCCTGCAGGGCTGCGGTCTTCCCAGATCCGCTGGGGGCGACGATCAGGACCAGGCGGTGATACAGCTCTGGGGCCTTGCCGATCTGCGCGATCACCTTCTCGGACAGGCTTTCTCGCATCACTGATCTCCGTTGGCCTCGACATCGCCGTTGGCATGGTTGTGGGAAACGACAGTGCGTGGCCGCTCCAGCCACCGATCGATCGCCTGGCGCCGAAACCGCCAATGGCGGCCCACCTTCTGGCCAGGCAGCCTGCCTTCCTGAGCAAGCTTGTAGAGCGTCGACTTGGGTATCTTCAGGTACTTTGCGAGCTCACCGATCGTCAAGATGTCTGTGGCATCTGAGTTCACTGGCGATTCCTTCCGCGCGCGAGATCCACTACCTGATTAGCAGTTGTTCCTGATTGCTGTCAATTTCTTTGCGTTGATCAGGAAGAGCGATTGTCTCCAGCGCACCCGGGTCCTGCAGCTGGCCATGCGTTTTTTGGAGCGAAACGATCTTTGCCGGCATTGTGGCGCAATTCGCCGTCATGACACACACGGTCGGGCTACGCATTCGAGGAGGTTTGCTGGAAACACTTCCACAGACTCAAGCAAGGCCTCGCCATCGGACGTCTCAGGACGGAGGAGTCGGTTTGGCGATGCACGGGCCAAGAGGCTCAGGAATCTTGTTCATTATGGTCCTCCCATTCCGAGGACCATAGCTCCGCCATGGCCAATGCATCAAAGGTGGCCTCGACAATGTCCTCGTCGTCGGAATCGGTGAGATCAGCGAGGATCTCTGGCGCCTCTAGCGGACGGATGTTCGCTGCGGCATCGATTGCGGCGAGCAGCAGGTGCTTGTCGGTATGATCCGTGGTCACGAGCGCCGCGACGTGCGACCATGCGCCCTCCACACCCCAGGCCCCCGCAGCGCACACGGCTTCGTAGTAAATGTCCTGCGCATCACTTTTCAGCGCCTCGAGAATTTGCTCATC
>JAGMDA010000414.1 GCA_023128935.1 Candidatus Eiseniibacteriota bacterium
GGCGGAGCGAGGCGCTGGTGATGGTGGCGGTGTAGGTCACGCGGTCGCCACCTGTTTGGAGGAGAAGAAGCTCGCATCGCTCCCGTCTTGCTTGAGGTGTGAAGGGATGGCATGGTCGTCGAGACCAGCGTGCTTGACCGAACCGTCGCTATTGAGAACTGGATCGGGACTGATGTTGACGTCGGGCGAGGTGAGCTTGTCGATCAGCGTGCCCAGCGCGTCCACCTGACGCAGCGCTGGGTCCTGCTCGACCACGCCGGCCTTGTCGAGCGAGGCCTTCATGTCGAGGATGTCTTGCTTGCTTCCCTCGAGCATGGCGTCGAGGCGGCGCAGGACGATCATCGGCAGGATAACGTCGCGGTACTTGCCGCTGACGTAGAGATCCCCTAGTACGTCGTCGGCGATGCCCAAAATGCAATTGCAGGTCAAGATCAATCTACTTTGTTCCACTTTGTCTCCACGTTGGTCGAGAGGCCTAGCACCCGAATGAGCGGCGGGCCGCCGCCGCTCTTTTCGCACGCGGTGGGCGCAAGCCCAGCGCGTGCCGCCAGGGACGCCGGCCCCCGTCCGTTCCATTCAGTTGTTCCAGATTGGAATGGAAGATCATCATCATCTCCGTCTGAAGAGTTCGGAAATGTGCTTCATGTTGCGGTATCGTCGATCATGTAAAATGCCCAGATCGTTCATTCTGTATTCTACCGCAGTCTTTGATACTCTGAAGAAGGCTGATATTCCAGACTTCAAGTGCTCAAAGTCCGTCAAAGAGTAGCCCTCTCTGTCAACGTGAACGAATCCCACGTTTCTGGTAATACCCATTTCTGTTTGTTGTTGAGAAATAGCGAGTTGGAAAGTACTACGTGGCATCAGAAGGGCTGAGGCAAAACGATTTGCCTGCCATTCTAGCCAATCTACAGCAGTCACCAGTATCTTTCGGCCTGTCACATAGTCTCTTTCAATAACTTCCTGGTCATCTGGTGGCAAAGGTGTTTTCAATTCCAGCCCCTGATGAATTACCAGATGACCCAGTTCATGTGCCAAAGTGAAGGTAAATATGTTATCGTCAGCGCGCAGGGATGTATCTACATAGACCGTAAGTTCGTCCGGCAAGCACTTACCAAGTATAGTTCTACCACCATGGACTTTTGTGTTGAGATCAACATCATAGTTAAAACGCACGTCATATTCGCGTTCGAGTCTATCACATATGCTGAGTACGGGGACCTCACGGGGTGCCTCTATCAGTGATTCGTCATGGAAACACAGTAGGTTCTCTGCCTCTTCTTCAACGTCTTTACGGTTTAGTACAGGAACACCATTACTATCTGTTGGATACCTACTTTCCATTGTCTGCCCTCGAACGACAGGATCACCAGGGTTAGACGCTGCCGTTGTGCAATACCTCTCTGATCAATCGTCATGGGACCGCTAAGAACCCCTAATCACCCAAGTATCCCCTCAGCTTCTCCAGCAGAGTCCTCAGCACCAAGGCGAGCATTGGATGCTTTTGGAACATCCAGCTCGCACTACCGCTGTGACTTCCAAACAGCCTGAATCTCCTTCCGGCTAACTCGATCCAGGCATTCCCATCCCGTTCGCAGATGGGGTTAAATGGTTGCCCAAACGTAACCGCGGTCGCAGGCGGATTCCCGCCTTGGGCATCCTTACCTAAGGAATACGAGTGTAGCTGTGGGCCAACGTCGTCCGTGTCGTTAGCAGGAACAAAGCAATGCACCAGACCTTCCGTCAATTGCAGCTCTTGGATGCTCATTTCATTGAGACGCAGGAAGCTGTCATAGATGCTCGGGAAGAGCTCCAAGAGCGATGTAACATGCTTGCGCACAGTGACGTCCGAGTAGCCACTCCAAACCCAACGGCCACGCGCATCGCTGGAAGGTCGCGGATGGATCCGCCTGACGTATTCCATCGCACGAGCGGCGTAGTCCACCAGGGCATACACCTGACGGTAGGAGTACCGGGATGAACCCAGCGAAATCGCGTGAGCCGCTATCGGGGTGTCAAGGGCCCGAACCGTGTCAGGCTTGATTGGTGCGCGTAGAGCTAGCCGGGCGATCGCCGGATCGAAGTGAGCCAGATGGGGTGGATAATAGGGCAGCCTGGCCAACGCGATCGCACACCAACGGGGCAAGAAGAAGTAGAAGGCCCTATGTAGTGCCTCGGGTGAATAGACGTCGGCATCATCAATACCGAGGAATTGCCTATGGTCATCAATGTATGCGAACAGATACTCTCTGCATAGATACTCATTCTCGAGTGAGAATAGATTCTTCTCGGCAAGTTGCTCAAGTTTGCCAAGAACGAACTTCCGCGCGGCCTGCTTAGGTGCAGCTGCGAAATCGGTGCCGCCGTAGTGCGCATAGAATGACGTATCTTCTCCGCGAAGAATCGGGAAGTTCTCAGGAATCTGCTTGATGAGCGGATCATTTCTCCCTTCCTCAACAGAGTAGAGCACGTACTTGATGTGTGATTCGTCCCACCGTTGAAGACCAAAACCGATCTTCCAGATCCCGGGAAACAGGTAGCGTTTCAAATACGTGAAGTCACGATCAAGTAGGATGTTCAGTTCGTCAATGTATGATTGGATGCGGGCGATAGTATCGGATCGTTCGCCAGCTATCGGTGTTGCAACGGTAGCGATCCGCTGAAGCTCTTCGTACTTTTGAATACGCTGGCAATAGTCATGGGCTATGCGTTCCCAATGGATGTAGTATTCGCCCTCCTTCGACACAAGGTCTTGCGGTGAGGAGAAGTGCACCGTGACTGTGTCTTGCGACTCTCTTCCTTGGATATTCTCATACCGAACATGCTTCCAGTAGACTAGCCCACGAGCAGTATCAACGCAGACGAGAAGCACAGGGAGTGCAGTTCTTTTGCTGTAGGCATAGAGAGAAGTGGGACAGGAGTACTTGGTTGCATCCTTCGGGATTTTGCGGACCTGGACCTCAAGCTTTCCGATCGGGGCACGCTCGGGACCAACCAGCTCGATGTATCCATCAACGTTTGGGTGCTTGTCCCGCTCTTTGATATCTGCCTTGACGCGGGTGGAATCCAGTTGTGAGCGGAACAGGACAATTGCATCAGCTTCATCCGCATCGGTTTGTGGGTACGTTGCGGGAGAAGGCTGAGCATGGTGTTCTCCAGAATGCGAGCCCTCTTGACGTGGCACGTAGTGGGACCCTCCTGTTACGTTCTTGCGAGTCTAACCGCCGACAGCAGTGGTTGCGCGAAGCGCCACCCGCTGCATGTAATGCTTGGGCCTTTCTTTGCTCTAGACAACGTGAATACCGTTGAGTGCGTCGACAAGATTTCTAATCATCGTGAAAGTGACATTGACGTACTCCTTAGATGTATGCGAGCAGACTTTCCACTGTTGTCCTATTTCAGAATCACTGCCGTGATCTGCAGCGTTGCGAACGTGGCCTAGATACTTCGCCATGAACCTATGCTTGCCACTGAGCTTGTTGGCCTTGGCGAGGGCATCGGCTTTTGCGTTGATCCCATGTGAGTTTGCCAGACTAACGCCATGGTGCGCGCCAAGCTGAGCCAAGAACGACTCAAAGGCGTTGCCAGCATGGACAATTGGGGCCCTTGAATCATCTTCGCACGCAGCCAGCCTTTGATAAGCCGTGATGATGTTCTCCAGTACATCACCTCTGTCAATCCAATCCACCGCCTCCCGGCCGAGTCTTCTGCCCACGTATAGCTCTATGGCCTGGCGATCCGCAATGACCTCATCTATTACTTTGAGGTACTCGTTATGTCCTGCGTCGATCGGCAAGTAGAGACCCGCACCCTGACTTCTTATGGCGTTCGCATACGTCCCCAAGTCCACCAGAGTAGCACTGACAGCATCGCGATGGGCGGCAATCCCGCATAGCGCACGGGTCTGCGTTGACGCCTCTCCTACGACTCCTGTGGCATAGTCAAGGCGCAGTTTGAAGATCTGAAATGGCTCGTATTGTTCCAGAAGAAATCGCATCACGGCGGCCTTCTCGTCGCGAATGCTTGTGCACAGATACTTCACACAAGGCGACCGCACCCTGAAAGCATCCTTGGTTGGCTCATCCACCAGACTTAACTGACAGGCCATAAGAAGCGCATCACGCGCGGAGTCTTTGGTCGTGTCAAGAAAGGCTGCGACCAGTTCGGCATCAACACCTACTTGGCTCTGAAGTGCCGCATCTGCGGCTCCTATAATATGTTCCGCCGTCGTACGGTATATTTCAAATGGCATGATGGCACCTGCAGCTAAGCGTTTCTGGATCCATCATCATCCTGAGATTCGAGATCCTTGAGCATGGCCTTCAGGCTTCTTCCTAGAGCGGGGATGTCGTCTGGCTTTGCATCAATCCTGATATCGAT
>JAGMDA010000415.1 GCA_023128935.1 Candidatus Eiseniibacteriota bacterium
CCGCCACCTACCGCATCAGTCTGGTGAACCGGCGCATGAGCGAGACCGGCGAATTTTCCGCTGTCGACAGCCCCGCGCCGGGCGAGCAATTCGCTGATCCGATGCTGCGCTATTCGCCGCGCCAGGTAACACTGGCGCCCGGAGAGGGGCAAGTGGTGCGCATTATGCTGCGCAAACCGGCCGGCCTGGCGCCGGGCGAATACCGCTCGCACCTGCAATTCAACAAGCTGCCCGGGGCAAAGGAACAAACCGGCATCGACTCGGAGGGCAGTCCCGGCGACGGCGAAATCGCGGTCACACTGACCGCGATGGTTGGCGCATCCATTCCGGTCATCGTGCGCCACGGCAAAACCTCGGCAACTGTGACCCTCTCGAATCTTGAACTACAGCAGCCGGCGGACGGCCAACCTCCCATTCTTTCGATACACCTGCAGCGCAGCGGCAACCGGTCTGTTTATGGCGATCTTGCCGTTACCTTCACCCCGCAAGGCGGCACTGAACAGGTGATCGCTAGGGCTGGCGGCGTCGCAGTCTATACGCCCAACCTGCTGCGCCGCGCCAAGCTCGCGCTGCATCCAGAGCCCGGCCTCACGCTGAAGCATGGAACCCTGCGAGTGACCTATCGGGAACGTCCCGAAGCGGGCGGAAAACTGCTTGCGGAGGCGGCCATTGAGCTCCCTTGAAACAACATGATCGCATGGCATTATTTGAAACAGCCTTCCGACGCACGGCTGTATGGCTGATTCTGTTGCTTTTAATGATCGCTCCGCTTGCCGGCGCGCAAACCCCGCCTCCTGTCCAATCCCGAAGAATCGAACCCAATCTGCTGGTGCTGGAGGTGCGTCTGGACCAGCATGTTCTGTCCGGCGCTATCATTGCCTATCAATACGGCCCTGACATCCTGCTGCCACTGGGCGAGCTTGCCAGACTTCTCACCATCGCGATCAAGACACAGCCGGAACAGGGAATCGCGAGCGGCTTCGTGCTGCGCGAGGAGCGAAGCTTCAGCTTGAACCTGGCGCTGTCAACGGTAACACTGGCAGGTACTGCTGAGGCGGTTGACCGCGCGCTGATCAAGGTTGAAGCGGATGACATCTATGTGGCGACCCAACTGATCTCCCGCTGGCTGCCGCTGGAGCTTGAGATTAACTTGTCCAGCCTGTCACTGCAGGTGCGGCCGCGCGAACCGCTCCCTCTGCAATTGCGTCTCGAACGCGAGCGCCTCGGCACCAAGGCCGGATCACGGGTATACGCAGATCCGGGCTACCCGCGCCACGATACGCCCTATCGACTGCTGGATACGCCGTTTATCGATCAGACGCTCGCGGTGGATTACCGCCGCGGCAGCAGGCAAGTTGAAGCGAACCATACCGCTTACCTGACCGCCGACCTGCTCGGCATGGAGTCGGCGCTGTTTGTGAACAGTAGCAGTCAGGAGCCATCGCCGGAGTTTCGCTGCACGCTCGGGCGCCACGATCCCGACGCCGGCCTACTGGGTCCGCTGCACGCCCGCTCATTTGTGCTCGGCAACGTGCCGGTTCCCGGTGTCGCCAATATTGCCCGTACCAGCGCTGCAGGGAATGGGGTGACGATGAGCAATCGACCTCTCACCCAACCGACCAGCTTCGACCGGCACAGCCTGCAGGGCGATCTTCCCCCCGGCTGGGACGTGACGCTATATTACAACGATGTCCTGGTGGGCTTTCAACAGTCGCGCCCGGACGGCAAGTACAACTTTGACGATCAGCCGCTGATGTATGGGCCGAACGAATTCCGTCTGGTGTTCAACGGACCGTTGGGCCAGTTGCGGGTAGAACGGCAAAACTTTTTGCTGGAACAATCGCTCACCCGGCCGGGGGAGTTTTATTATGGTCTCACGGAGCACCGCGATACAGAGGGGCAGCCGCGCTCGGTGGCTCAATTTGACTGGGGCCTCAGCAAGCATTTCACCGCCACCGGCGGTGTCGTCAGGCTGCCCGTGGCAGGGGTAGAGCAACATTACGCCAACCTGGGACTGCGCGCCTTTTGGCAATCCGTGATTTTGAGCGCTGATTTAGCCAAATCGCAGAACGGCGGGTCGCTGGCCGAAGTGGGGCTGAAGACGCGAGTCGGCGGCTTTGCCCTTGATATGAGCCGCGCGCAACTGAACGACTTTACCAGCGACCTGTTTATGCCCGGCGGCGATCCGGTGCGCACGCGCGAAATAGTCCGTGTCGATGGGGCCATTCCTTTGAGCTTCCCGTCGCGATTGCCGCTTACATTAGAGGTAAAGCGCGACTGCCTGCAGTCGGGCACAGAAAGCATCGAAGCGGGCGGGCGCCTCTCCGCCTATTTCGGCGGCACATCGCTGACCAATCATCTGCGGTGGCAGTCGTCTGGCAGGGCGGAATCGGCGGGCGGCAGCTTGCTGCTCAGCCACAGGGTTGCCAGCATCGGCTTGCGCGGCCAGATGAGCTACACCCTCAGCCCGGAAAGCAAGCTGTCAGCCCTGTCGCTCACCGCAGACAAAAACATGGCGACAGGCTATCGGTTATATATGGGGCTGACGCACTCGCTTGCTATCCGGGAAACGCAGTATACGGCAGGTTCAAGCAAGAGCCTGGGTCGTTACGGACTGGCTGTCAGCTCGAGCTATTCAAGCAGTGGAGATTTTTCCGCAGGCGTGCGGCTGTTTATGGCCATTGGAAGGAAGCCGCGCAAATCAGAGTGGCTGGTTGACGCGCGGCCGATGGCGAATACCGGGGCCGCTTCCGTGCGTGTTTTTCTGGACAGCAATTTGAACGGGGTCATGGACGCCGGCGAGGAACCGATCGAGGGCGTCGCCTTTACCGTAAACGGCGGCTGCAGGCATCCGGCCCGGACGGATGCGGACGGAATCGCCTACCTGAGTCGCTTGCCGGTAAAACAGAATACGGATATCGCACTTGACATTGCAACCCTGGAAGATCCCCAGTGGTTGCCGCGGCCGAAGGGTGTGCGTCTGGTCCCGCGCCCGGGGAAAGTAACCGAACTGGATTTCCCGGTTATCATGACCAGTGAAATTGATGGCACAGTGTATCTGGTCGAAAAGGATGCCAAACGCGGCATAGGAGACGTGCTGCTGGAGTTGGTCGACAGCGAACACAATGTGGTTGCCCGTGCAAAAAGCGCCTGGGATGGTTTCTATATTGTGCCGGCGGTACCCCCGGGGAGTTATTTGCTGAGAATTTCTCCGCAGCAGCTGAAGCAATTGAATCTGGCGGACCCGGGAATGCGCACGGTTACGGTTTCGCCGGACAGCGCATTTGTGAATGGCATCGATTTTTTCCTGACCGCCGGGAAAACAGCCATCTGAAAAAAGAGAGGCCGCCGACGGGAGCGGGACACGGGCGGAGCGGTTCGGGTCGCTTGGGATGGCACGGATTGCAACGGACAACGGTTGCCGACGGGCGTCTATTTGGCTCGGGTCCGCGACATGTCCGGCCAGTGGATGGGTCCGGTGCAGCACATCGCAATCCTGCGCTGATGCGGTGCCAGGTTGCGCCAACCTGCGCGTGGCGTACAATTATGATCGCGAGTTGGGTTTGGGCGGCTCATTTCGCACCGGCGATGTGCCGCGCCACCTCCCTTCAGACGCTCGAATCCGCTAGTGCGATTTGCATCCCACTGATAGGTTTCACCCGGGATCTGGGCACGGGGACATTGGCTCATGTTCAGTATGTCCACCGAGGGAATCCGCCGTTGGAGGACCACTCCCTTCACATTATCGGTTGCAGGTTGACCGATTGTCCGCAAGGAGGCTTACATGGCTTCGAAGTCGATCTGGCTGTTCCTCATCCTCGGCATGGCCCTCGCGGCCCAAGGGGTCGGGGCGGATGAGCTGGAGAGCCGCGTATCACTCTATCTATGGTGAGGAGAACGGTGAGGGATACCTCCAACCCCTGGCCGACGCGCTGGGGTCCAATCTGAACGCCGGTTTGTTCCGGACGGCGTATGTTCCCGTCGATGGGTTTCACTTCTACATCGGGATCGCCGGCATGGCGGCGCCGATCTCTGATGACAGCAAGACGTTCATGGCCCGCACGGAGGATCCCTTCACGCCCCCCCCGAGGTCGAAGTCCCCACCATCGTGGGCAGCGGGGACGCTCCATCGGTGACCGGAGCCGGCGGAACCGTCTTCCACTTCGCCCCGGGTTTCAATATGAACTACTTCCCATCGGGCGTTCCCCAGTTGACCATCGGTTCGCTGATGGGCACAGAGGGCATGCTGCGCTATGCGGAATCCGATCTGGGCGACAACGTGGGGCACTTGAAGTTATTCGGTCTGGGGGCCCGCCACAACGTCGGTCAGTACTTCAGCAACCTGCCCGTGGACCTCTCGGCCGGGGTGTGGTGGCAGAGTTTCACGCTTGGAGACCTGATCGATGCCAGCGCCTTCTACGTTGGCGGTCAGGCCAGCTATACCACCAGCATGCTTACCTTCTACGGCGGCATGGGGCTCGAGAACGCCAGCCTCGAGATCAGCTACTTGCAGGCCACCAACGAGACCGGCACCGAGAAGGTCACCTTCGATATGACCTCAGACAACTCACTGCGCCTAACGGCGGGCGCCGCGCTGTCGTTGGCCGTGTTCCACCTGCACGCCGACTACAATCT
>JAGMDA010000416.1 GCA_023128935.1 Candidatus Eiseniibacteriota bacterium
GACCATGGGTTTACTGAATATTTACAATAACATGTCTCAGGCGTACGTCGTAACCTCTTTATCTCTCGACAGATAGACTATGCGGCATTTTCGGGTCCGCCGTCCCAGATACTCGCCATGAGGGCTCCAGTCGGGCGGGTAGAAAATCTCGAGACCCCGCCCGAGCATGATACGCGAAGCGCCGCCTTCGATGAAGCGGTCGTGGGCCTTCGGGATGCGAACCTCGGTAGCGCCAGCGAGGCGTTCCTTGAAGAGCGCCTCATAGTGGGGTCCCGGCATGCCCCCTTCACCATTCAGGCGGTGTATCTCGACCCCAGCTTCCAGGAGATCCATCACCGCCTTGACCGCCAGGAAGTTGTCGGCACTGAGATCGGCCAGATCCGGCACCTCGGCCAGGCCCAGAACGACGCGCGTTCCGGGATGCTCCTTGGCATACTGGGCCACGAATTCAGCCCAGGGCATTGCCTGCGGAACCTGGCTGCAATCGATCCGCTGGCACACACCCATGATCGCGCCGCCACTGGCGCGCAGGCGGCGCTGCAGGGCCACCTCCATTCCGCGCAGAACAGGCTGGCGGGTTTCGCGCTTGGCAACGAGACGCGCAGCATCTGAGGGAAATGCGTATGACGGCAGGAAGCTGCGAGCGGACAGGTAGGACAGGGGGTAAGCCGAATCGATCTGGTCGTAGAAGGAATCCAGAATCCGCCCGGCTTCCTCCGCGTTGATCCAGGCCAGCTCCTCCCGCTTGCCCTCATCTGCTTTGTCCTTGTTGAACGCCTTCAGAATCCCCTGGATGATCGCTTCGCGGCGTTCGGCAAGCTCCGCGCGGATCTCCGGGAAGCAGCTCAACATCTGGCGCGCCATCTCCGGAGAATCTAAACGGAGCATCGACTCACGCGTGTTGTTATGGGACAGGATATTTAGGCTGCGCTCGATGACTGCGAAATCCTCACGCAGGCTGCCCGAGAGTTCTCCTTGGGGCTTGGTGAAAATGAGCACCTCAACAGAACGCTTGGCGAGGTCCGCGAGCGGTGCATAGTAGGTCACGGCGCGCTTCCGGGACATGAAGGGCGAGAGGATGATTAGTTCGGTCTTGGTTGAGACGAGATCGACCAAGAACCTAGTGTGGAAGTCCTGTTCGGACCAGTGCGTTATTTGCGTCGATAGTTCGTCTCGCATGTGTCCAGAGTTCCAAGTTCCTTCGGGGTTAGGTGCCGACCGACGGAGCACCTCATAGCCAACAGTCCGTGGATTGATATTAGGTGGATTTGCAAGGGAAGGGGTTTGTGCGATTCCTTGGAGGTGGTTATTGCAGGCTGAATGAGTTCATGGAGCCACATGGCACGGCTGAGGGGTCTGGTCCAGTGGCAGGGGGAAGATCCGGGCAGGCCTGTCCTCATCGCGAATCGGGGGCCGCTTCAGCGTGTTAGGTGGAATTGAACGGATGCTTGCGACGGATTGCTTGAATCACTTCGTCGAGCTGTTGAAGAAAACGTGATCGATCACGCTTCATTAGCGGCGCAGGCCCGCCCCCTATCTCTCCTGCGCCGCGAAGCTCTGACAACAGGTCCCGAGTCGCTAGGGCCTGACCGATGTTGTTTTCCGTGAAAGGCTTTCCGGTTGGACCGATTACACGTGCGCCTTCCTTCAGGCAGCGGCACGCAAGCGGAATATCAGCGGTGACCACGATGTCGTGCGGTTGCACGTGTTCGACAATCCAATCATCGACCGCGTCGAATCCATCCTCTACAACTTCGAGTGCAATCCATCGTTCATTCGGAACTCGCATCCAAGAGTTGGCCACCAATGTGACATCAAGGCGGTATCGGCTTGCGACCTGGCACACCTCCTGTTTGACGGGGCACGCATCAGCATCGACAAAGATGTGCAGCAAACGAAGATCCTCACTATCACCCCGGATCTGGTCCGGGTGCCACCTAAGGGCTGAATGAACGACAGGCCGCAGCCGCTCACCTGCCGCGCGATTGGCGCAAGCCAAGCGCGCCCGCCGCTAGCTTCCCAGACTCCACCGACACACCAGTTGTGTGATGGGACGATTCTGTTTGAGTACCCCCGCCACCATCGAGCGATTTGCTCCTTTACTTTCCTTTGGCTTTTGCATACCAGTGTTTTTGCGCGTCGATAAAGCTAGCAATCCCGTTTCTCTTGATTTGTCGCAGGTTCTTGATGTGGGCTACACCATGATTCGCATTTAAGTCATTTAGTTTCTCGCAAATCTCAAATTCATCGCAAAGCCAACATCCTTCGATTTCCTTTTTCTGGCAGCACTTTCTGATTTTGCAGTATGGATTGCCACCGCCGCCTCTACAGGCGTGTTTACAACGGAGTTTCACCATGCCGCCAAGAACCCCATAGCATTGTTCGTAGTCCTTGAACATGCTGAAAAAAGATAGTTCCGAAAGCGCCTCTGCTGTTTTGTCAAATCTGACGCTTCGTAGTTCCTTTCTCAAATCCCGTGCCAAATCAGCAATCTTGCCAGTGTGATTGGGGCATTCACCGCAATACAAACCGCAGAATGCAATCAGTTCTTTTTTGTTTGTCATTTGTGAAATTCTCCATGTTATCTGCAGGCATCACATCCCGTAGGCAAATTGAGATGTAGTTCTCCGTATCCAGATTCTGAAAAACCGGTCGCTAATCAGGAATGACCCGTTGTCGCGATCAACGACATCGCTCTCCATGAGAGTTCGCACGACCCGCTGCGCGCCCGAGGGTGAGCGCAGTCCGTACTTGCGCAGGAAATCGGATGCATAGACCTTCCGCCCTCGCGGCTCGTGCGCGAGCCCAGTGAGGAATCGGCGGTGATTGATGCCGAAAGACTCCCAGAGAGCGATATAGGCGTAGCTCTCGCGATCGAGGAGCATGGAGATCGCAGATTCTAGCATGCGGGGTGTCACCCGCCCGCCTGGCTTACATCGCTCCCAAACCACGTGGCACAGGTGTTGTGTGTAGAACGGATGCCCTTCCGTGGTCTCACATAGCGTCTTGATTAGTTCGCTGCCAATGTCCTTGTCAGATCGCCGGAACCGGGTTCGGATGAAGGATTGCCAATGCTCAGCGGCAATGGGGCCCAAAGGATAGTGCTCCCCTGAACGGTAGAGAGGTCGATTCTGATCCAAGAACATTTGACGGATCAGGTGCTTGCGGCTTGCCAGGAAGATGTAGGCGACTCGCTGATGATGCTGGATGACGCTGCGGATCGTTCGCTCAACGCGGTCATCGCCATACTCCAGGATCCGCTGAAACTCGTCAAAGACGACGACAACTTGCCGCTTTCGACGGCGCGCCAGCGTCTCGGGTACTGTCAGCACTTCTGTCAGGGGAACCGCCTTGGCCGCTTGGGTGCCCATGGCGAAGGTCAATTGCGGATTCCCATCAGAATCCAACGATACTGCAGGAGCCAACCCACCAAAGAGCCTCTTTGCTGTATGGAGGATCCGGTCGGCCTTGCTCTCCAAACCGAGGCTAATGGCTCCAGCCAGCTCGGTGATGAACGACTCCTCATTGTCGGTCGCCCACAGGTCTGCATAGATAGCTAAGTACTTGTCGTTTGGTAGCTTGCCGATGACTTGCTTGACTAGCGATGTCTTGCCGAACCGGCGCTCCGAATAGAGGAACAGATTCTGGCAGTTCTCGATTGCCCGCCGGAGATCTCTCATCTCCTGCGTACGATTGCAGAAGGCATCCCTGCCGACAATGCCACCATACTTGAATGGATTAGTCACGTTACGCACCTCGCGTAACGCATGATGCGTAATCAGTTGGTCAGATGTCAAGCGCTAAGTGCCTCGGGGGGAACCTTGTGCTGTCCAGCGTTGCAGCATGAAACCTTCGCCAGTTCCCCAGCAAGCCCAGTAACCCATCTTGCGTATGCGTGCGTGCGAAGCACCGTCCTGTTCCACGAACCTGGTCCGGAATTCGCTACGTCCTCGAATTCCTCGGGCTGAAAGATGAGTATTCAGAGTGCGATCTCGAAGAAGCGCTGATTCGGCATCTGGAGGTGTTCCTGCTGGAGCTGGGTGGCGACTTCTGCTTCGTGGGCCGACAGAAGAGACTGCGCGTGGGCGATGCCTGGTATCGGGTAGACCTCCTCGCACAGTTTCAGAGATCGTTGACGATTACACCGCAAGATCCAGGCAGGTACCCCCCGCCCGGTCAACTAGCGCACGTTGAAGAGGTCACACATACCCCGGGGCGCCGAGTCGATCTCTCGGTCGCAGTCTGATGAATCGCCCTCAAAGCCGGCCAGATGCATCTCGGTCTGAGACATGCGCGAGAGCACTGGGTCCAAGAGAGCGAGAACCGACCGAATGGGACAATAGTCCGAAGGACGGCACCCACTTCGCTACCAAAGGAAACAAGAGGGTCTCAGACCCATTCTCTCTCGAAATCCGTAAGCTGTGGGAGATTCCAGTCCTTGAGCTCTGCCTCGGCTTCGCCTTCGTCGGCAGCCAGTATCGCATCGAGGTAGGAGGCGAAAACTTCTTCATCGACCTCCCCATTTGTCCGAAGGCTTGCCATCTGTCACGGGCCACATCTGTAACCCATGATCGCGCAGGCAGTTACACCTGTGCCCCGGGGCACAGGTGTAAGGAGCTGCAGAACAAACAGTTACGGAATTGGCTCGTGACAACGGGCTACCCGTCAGGCTCAGGGGAGCCACCGGGCCCGTCCAGCTGCGCCATCGCTCGCTTGCGGATGGACCGGCAGCAGATCATCGACGCCTTGCGCCAGAAGCTGGACGATGACCCATCGGGCAACGGCCAGGATATCAACTCATCTTCCCCAGCCGGCACTGCTCCATTTCGTAGACCCCGCAGGGGATCAACCCGTTGACCCCCTGGCTCGGGCCTAGTCCGCACATTGCCCTGAAGCCTTTGGCGAGCTGCTGACGCAGGGCAGCATTCTGCAGCACCAAGGCGGCGGACCAGCGAGAGACGAAGTGCCTGAGCCATGGCTCGGCCGCCATGGATATGCTCATGCACTCCCGCGGTTCTGCTGCATGGTTGACAACTGCCTAGGCCACCAAGTACACTAATGACGAGTAGTTACACCAGATGCCCGTCCAGTGCGGATCTTCTATAGTCGCATGGTAGAGCATCGTTTGGCCCCGCGACCCCGGATCACTGATGGGCGGCATCTGGTCACAAAAACCCTCCATCCGTCGAAAAGGTGGTGCAGCATGATCCCAAGTCCTCGCCTTCCCTTAGGTTCCCTTTCGTTGGCTTCTCTTCCCTTAGCTCTCCTTTCCTTGGCTTCTCTTCCCTTAGCTTCCTTGTTCTTGGTCATTGCCTTCTGTGCGGCCATGCCCCAGGCGGCTTTGGGCGCAGCGATTCAGCCGGCCTTTGCGGACTACATCGCGACCCTCGGTGACCAGGATCCGGTCTCGGCGATTCTCTTCCTGCGCGAGCAGGCGCCCATCGGGAGCATAGATGCCGCCCTCAAGGCCGAGCGTGCCACGCGGCGCGAACGCCATGAGCGCATCGTGACCGCCCTGCGGGAAGCCAGCGCGTCGCAGACCGAGTTGCTTGCGCTGCTGGCCGAGCAACAGCGCCACGGCGAGGTAATCGGGTACACCCCATACTGGATCTCGAATCTGATTGTCGTGCAGGCCACCAAGGCTTGCATACAAAGCCTTTCACAGCGGGCTGACATAGATATCATCGAACCCAATTTCACGACCCATCTAATTGAACCGGTCGGACAACGGCACCCCGGTACGGGCGCCGGCGGTCGCGGAATCGGTGTCACGCCAGGGCTGCGTGCGATCAATGCCGACCGGGTCTGGAGCGAGCTAGGGATCACCGGAGCCGGGCGCCTACTTGCCAACTGCGATACGGGCGTTGACGGCGCCCACCCCGCTCTCGCCGATCGCTGGCGTGGTGCCCACGGGCATCCCGCGGGCGAATGCTGGCTCAACAGCGTAGGCGGCTACCCTGACTTTCCCCACGACCAAGGTGAGCACGGCACACATGTCATGGGCACGCTCACGGGCTTGGGGGTAGCCACGGAGGACACTATCGGCGTGGCCTGGAACGCCCTTTGGATCGCCTGTGACGCCATTGGACAGGGCGCCACCCCGGAATTCGACAACGACATCATCGAAGCCTTCCAATGGTTTGCCGATCCTGACGGCGATCCGGCCACTGTGGATGATGTGCCCGATGTAGTGCAGAACTCTTGGGGAGTCAGCGAGATGTTTCCCGGCTATCTGATCTGCGACAGCCGCTGGTGGGAGGTGATCGACTATTGTGAGGCCGCCGGAGTGGTCACCTGCTGGTCTGCCGGCAACGAGGGTCCAGAACCCTTCAGCGTTCGCTCACCGGCCGATCGCGTTACGACACCGCGCAACACCTTCTCGGTGGGTGCCATCGACGCCACGAACTACGGTTTCCCCTACCCGATGGCCAACTTTTCATCCCGCGGGCCTTCGCGGTGCGACAGCTCCTCGATCAAGCCTGAGGTCGCGGCCCCCGGTGTGGATGTCTATTCCTCAGTCCCGGGAGGCGAGTATGAGCAGGACGGTTGGAGCGGAACCTCCATGGCCGGACCCCATGTGGCCGGTGTGGTGGCTCTCATGCGCGAGGCCAATCCGAACCTGCCCGTGGACACGATCAAACAGATCCTGATGCAAACCGCCGTGGACCACGGCGATCCGGGCGAGGACAATGACTATGGCTGGGGTGTGGTCGATGCCTATGAGGCCGTGCTGCAAGCCATGTCGGGATTCGGGACGCTGGCTGGAACAGTGACCAACGCGTCCAATGGTGGCACCCCCCTTCTCCGCGCCATGGTCAGAGCCCTTGAGGGCGAGTGCGAGACCGCCACCGGCGTTGACGGTTCCTATGCCATGAGCTTATCTGCGGGAACCTATACAGTGACTGCGAGCCATCCGAGCTTCGAGGCGCAGACAGTCTATGACATCGTGATCAATGAGGACGCAACTACAACCCTGGATTTCTCACTCATCGACATCGCCCCCCCCGTGATCACGCACGCCACCGACTATCGCTCCACCGACGATACGATCGGTCCCTACGAGATCGAAAGCACGGTAACCGACTTCTCCGCCCTCGAGGCAGTAACCCTCTATTACCGCCTGGATGGTGGCCCATGGGAAACCCTGGCCATGAATCCTGCAGGCGAGGATCTCTATGCGGCCTCCATCCCCGGCCAGCCCTACGTCACTCTGATCGAGTACTATGTAGAAGCCGAGGACATCGTACACCTGATATCGACTGACCCCCCGTTGGCCCCCGTGGAGCTCTACAGCTTTTGGGTCGCACCGCTGGTCACGCATTTTGAGGACTCCATGGAGTCCGGGGCTGCCGGCTGGATGCATGCTGTCGTCACTCCCGGCTTCAACGACCAATGGCACCTGAGCCTTCAGCGCAATCACACCCCCGGCGGATCGCACAGTTGGAAGTGTGGCGATCAAGGACAGGGAACCTACGCCGCCATGCTCGATGCCGGCTTGGTGACGCCGGAGATCGAGCTCGGCGCCGACGCCTACTTGCACTACTGGCAGTGGATGGAGATTGATGACTATCCACCTGTTCCGGGCTACACCTACGACGGTGCGCTCCTTGAAATCAGTGCGGGCGGGAGTGACTGGGAGCAGGTATTCCCCGACAGCGGCTACACGTACAAGATCCAGGTCACGGGGGCACCGGGACCCTTCCCCGCCGAGACCGAGGTCTACGCAGGGACGTATGATTGGCACGAGGTGCACTTCGATCTCTCTGCCTACACCGGGCCCGTAGAGCTGCGTTTGCGCTTCGGCACCAATGTCGTCACCCAGATGGAAGGCTGGTATATCGACGACATCCTTATTGAAGGTTTCCATACAGAGTTCAGCGGGATCGAGACGGATGACTTCAAGTGCGTGCTCCTGCTGCGCGATGCGGATCCAAACCCCTTTGATGGCACCACGACTCTGCGCTATCAGCTGCCCGCTAACACAGCTGTGCTGCTACAGGTATTCGATTTGAGTGGCCGCCTAGTTCGCACCCTTGCATCGCGACAGCAGCAGCCGGGGTTATATTCCGTGTCGTGGGATGGGCGCGATGCGGCCCACCGCCGCGTGCCTTCCGGTATCTACCTGACCCGCTTGCAGGCGGGCGCGCAGTCAGTTACAGCGAGAGCTGTCCTGATCCGATAGGGGCATATACCCTAGGAGTCGCTAGGGGCATATACCCTAAGAGTCGCTAGGGGACCGGGCCTTTTTTGCCGAAATCGCGTGTGCGCAGGTGTCTGTCTTGTGATAGATTGGGTTGTGTATGTCCCGTGTGTTCAAGCCGGGATGAAGATACTATTACGGCCGGGTACGGAGGCGGCCAATACGGAGGGTTAACACATGAAATCAACATCAACCCGATTTGGGACTGGAAGAGCTTTGGGGCTCGGCGTTCTGCTCGCTGCTGTCCTAGCGGTGACGTTGGTCCCCTCATCAGTTTGGGCCGACAACGAGATTTGGAACCAGGCAGAGGAGCTAGCCAAGGTTCAGCGCGAAATAGAGGAAAATGGCTGGCTTTGGGAGGCTGCCCCTAATTGGATCAATGCGCTCCCACCATCAGAGCGGGGTAACTACCATGGCTATATCCCCCCGCCAGCGGATGTGACATTCAAGCATCGCGGCGGTGTGCTGGAGTCTCTCCCTTCTGAGGATCTCCCCGAATCCTGGGATTGGCGCGAGATGGGCGGTACAACATCTCCGCGGAATCAGTATGGCTGCGGCTCGTGCTGGGCGTTCGCGCCAGTGGGAGCATTGGAGAGCATCTACATGCTCACAACTGGAACCGAGGTGCTCTTCTCCGAGCAGCACTGCATCTCCTGCAATGAGTATGGCTCCGGCTGCAATGGCGGCCAGATGGCCAGCTGCTACGACCTGTGGATCTGGGCGGGCTCCGTGCGCAGGACCTGCATGCCGTATGGGTATCCCTATAACGACCCCTGCATCCACCATGAGTGCGACATACCAGTCAGACTCAATGAAACCATCTGGGTTATGAACGTGGAGGACGATCTAAAAACCGCCATAATGACTCATCACGCCATTGCCGTGCTCGTGTATGCCAGCTCCGTGTGGGACTGGTATGGCGGCGGGTGCCTGAATGGGCCCACCGGCCCACCGAACCACTGCGTGGTGCTCTGCGGCTGGGACAACGCCGCCTGCTATGGCAACGGCGCCTGGTTGGTCAAGAACAGCTGGGGCACCGGTTGGGGCGAGGGCGGCTACGCCTGGGTGCAGTTCGGCTCCAGCACGATGGGGGCGCAAGCCTATGTGCTCGACATCGAGCTTCCGAAGGAAGCCATCGTGACCTATAGGTCACATGAAGTCCTGGATGCCAATGGCGTGCTCAATCCGGGCGAGACGGTTCCGATTGCGGTCACCGTCACTAACTATGGCCTCGGGGATGCGACCAACCTCACGGGCGTACTCACCTCCCGGACGCCTGGCGTCACCGTAATCGACGATACGGCCAGTTTCGATGACATCGGATCCTGGCGCACGACCACCTCGCATGCACCGCACTTCACGGTACAGGTGGGAGGGGTCCCGCCCGGTACGAAGGTCGAGTTCGAGCTGCAGGTTGTCTCCGACCAGGCCAATGACGTTTCCGCCTTCTCCGATTTCATTGGACCCGCCCCCGTGATCTACGCGACCGACTTCGAGGACGGCGCAGTGGGCTGGTCACATGGCGCGATCTCCGGCATGGACGATTGGCAGCTCGGCATCCCGCGCGTGTTTGATAACCAGTGGGATCCGGTGCATCCCTTCTCGGGCTCTCATCTCTACGGCACGGACCTGAACTGGGATGTGCCGCCGTGGGATGGGTTCTACCCGGTCGAAGCACACAACTATCTGCAATCGCCGGTGATCGACTGCTCTGGCATGTTCGGCGTGCATCTACAGCTCTACCGCTGGCTCACTTCGGAGGAGTCGTATTGGGATGTAGCCAACATCTTGGTCAACGCAACAGAGGTCTGGAGGAACGAGGAACACAGTCACCACAAGGACCTTAGCTGGGTGCCGATGAACATCGACATATCAGAATATGCCGACGACAACCCAGCCGTCACGATCCGCTTTGAGATGAACAGCGACGCGGCCTGGCAGTTCGGTGGCTGGAACCTGGACGATGTGCGCGTTGTCGCGACCTGTGGAGCGCACATCGCTCGCCCCGAGATAGACAGGCCTCAGCTGACTA
>JAGMDA010000417.1 GCA_023128935.1 Candidatus Eiseniibacteriota bacterium
GGACGACAGCGCCACCAACCGGGAGATCCTGCTTGTCCGGTTCAAGGCCTGGGGCGCGCGGGGCGACGAAGCAAGCGACGGCGAAATGGGTCTGCGTCTGCTGCGCGAGGCGGCCCAGGCGGGCGATCCCTACCGGGTGGCCGTTATCGACATGCAGATGCCGGGCATGAACGGTGAAGAACTGGGCAGGGCCATCAAGGCGGACGCCGCGCTGGCCGATACGCGGCTCGTGATGATGACCTCCCTGGGCCAGCGGGGCGACGCCCGGCGCCTTGAGGAGATCGGCTTCGCCGCGTATCTCACCAAGCCCGTGCGCCACTCCGAGCTGTTCGACGGCCTGGCTGTCGTCCTGTCTGGGGAAACACACAAGGCCGCACGGCCCATAGTGACGCGCCACTCAATCCGCGAGATTCGGCGCAGCGCTGTGCGTATCCTGCTGGCCGAAGACAACATCACCAACCAGCAGGTGGCCCTGGGTATCCTCAAAAGGCTCAGCCTTTCAGCCGACGCTGTGGCCAACGGGCGCAAGGCGGTCAAGGCGCTGGAATCCATCCCATACGACCTGGTGCTCATGGACTGCCAGATGCCCGAGATGGATGGCTACGAGGCCACGGCCCGAATTCGCGATCCCCAATCCAAAGTCAGCAACCACGACATTCCAATCATCGCCATGACCGCCCACACCATGCAGCGCGACCGCGAGAAATGCCTGGAAGCGGGCATGAACGATTACCTCTCCAAGCCTGTCGCGCCGCAAGCCCTGGCCGAGATGCTCGACAAATGGCTGCCGCAAGAGAGGGATGAAGGGCAAGGGACAGATGATGAACGGAAGGCGGAGAGCGCGGATGGGGCCGGGCGGGGCGCCGCGAGCACAACGACTCCCGTCTTCGACAGGGCGGCCATGATGGAACGCCTGATGGACGACGAAGACCTGGCGCAAACCGTAGTCGCGACGTTCCTCGAAGACACCCCTAGGCAGATCGGGGCATTGAAAGGCCATCTGGACGCTGGCGACATTGCCTCCGCCAAATGCCAAGCCCACTCCATCAAAGGCGCGTCCGGCAATGTGGGCGCCGAGGCCTTGCGCGAGGTGGCCTTCGAGATGGAAAACGCGGGCAAAGCCGGGGACCTGACCATCGCCAGAGGCTGCGTGGCCGAGCTGGAAGCGCAGTTCGACCGGCTGAAGGAAGCGATGGAAGAGGACCTTTAGGAATCACCAAAAGAGAACGCCATGCAGCGGAGTCTCGGCGACAGAACGGGACCGCGTGAGCCATGGAGTGGGATCTCGGCAGCAGAACGGGACCGCGTGAGCCGTGAAGCAAGTCGGCGACTACGAAGTTGAGGATAAGATCGGTCACGGGGGCATGAGCACCGTCTACAAGGGGCGCCAAGTCTCTCTCGATCGTCCCGTTGCCATAAAGGTGCTGTCGGAGAAACTGATCAACTGCCATGACGTCCTGGAGCGCTTCGAGCGTGAGGCGCACATTATTGCACGACTCAACCATCCCAACATTATTCATGTGATAGATCGAGGGATTACGTCTGAGGGAAGCCCCTACTTCGTAATGGAGTATGTCGAGGGAACCGATCTCAGCGAGGCGATTGCACATCAGCAGTTCGATACGAACCGCAAGCTGGACATAGTCATTCAAGTGTGCAAGGCGCTGTCGCATGCCCACAAGAATGGCGTGATCCACCGCGACATAAAACCTGCCAATGTGCTGATTGACACTGATGGAAATGCACTCGTCCTCGACTTCGGGATCGCCAGGCTTTTCGAGGAAGACGATACACAGCGGCACCATACGCAGCCGGATCTGGTCATGGGCACGCTTGCCTATATGGCGCCCGAGCAGCAGACAGGAATCGGAGCTGTTACCACCGCAAGCGATATCTACTCGCTCGGTGTCGTGCTCTACGAGTTCTTCACGGGCGTCAGACCAACCGGCCGATTTCAACTGCCCTCTGAACTCGATGCAACCATCTCACAAGACCTTGAGAAGATCATCCTTCGTTGCCTTGAGCCCAAGCCTGCGGATCGCTTCTCTTCAGTTGACGGGGTCAAGGATGGCCTGCTTCACCTTCTTCAAGGAGCGCATTTGGCCACAGTCCAGAAGGAGCGCGCACGACAAGGACTGGCGAAGGTCGAGGATAAATTCGCGTTGCTGGACGTGATTAGGCAGAGCGCATACGGCTCGGTTCTTCTGTATGAGGACAGGATTGAACGCAACCTCCTGGTGATCAAGAAGCGAATTGGTACCGCCACCGGTCTGAGCCAGTCCAAGGTTCTGACCACCCTCAAACACAAAAACATTGTCAACATCGTGGGTGCTTCAGGGGGCGACAAGCTATTCATCATCGTGATGGAGTACTTGAGCGGAGGGAGCCTGAAGGATCGCCTAATCCAACCCCTTCCCTGGGGAGAAGCGCTCCGGATCGCTCAAGAGATGTGCGCAGGCCTGCTCTTTGCCCATAAGAACAGGATCATCCATGGCAACCTCAGGCCCAGCAATATCCTGTTTACTGGGTCGGGGCAGGTCAAGGTCACCGACTTCGGCCTCGATGAGCACTACCATGCAGATGGGGGCCGTGGCAATTGGTACAACATCTGGGGCGAGCGCCCTACGCCGCAGGCGGATATGTTTGCGGTCGGCACAATCCTCTATGAGATGCTTACGGGCGCGGTGCCGGTCTGGGAGGGCTTCAAGATCGTCCCGCACGATTACTTCAAGCTCCTCCCCAACGAGCTTCAGCAGATGGTCACGCGCATGATTTCGAGTGAACCCGATGACAGGTTCGACAGTCTTGAACAAGTCATCTCGGAGATAACGCTGCTTCTACAGGCCTGTAAGGAGAACCCCCAGCTGCCTGGGGCAACCGAGGTGATGACGATTGCAGAGGGAGGACGGGAGCCAGCGGGTCTGCATGACCGTCGGAAGCCAAAGAGGCGGCTCTGGCGTGTCGTTCTGCTCCTGGCGCTTCTGCTCGTCTTGTCCCTGGCGTACTTAATCTACGCCGGTCACTTCGCGAAGCTCAGCGACTCGATTCTTGCCCTGTGGGGCAAACTCACATAGCCATCGAGAGCACCCACTGGGCAACTAGGACAGCACCTGCACCGATGATGATCCCAACGACTAGGGCAACGGCGACCGCGAGGATTGGGAATGGACGCTCCGATGCCCGATCTCGAGTGGGCGCTGGGTCTGTCTTCTCCACAACCTTGAGTGCGGGGCGTTCTTGTGCACCCGCCTTGGCTGTGGCCAGAACACGTGCCAGTTGATCGGAAGTCAGAACCGTTGTGTGCTCCAATGAATCCGGCAAGGCGTCGTCGAGGCCATGCGCTGAACGCGCCCGCTGTGTCGACTCCAGAGAGACCTGAAGTGAGAATTTCCCGACCCTGAGGAGATCGTTATGTTTCAGGGGTTGCCGTTTCACGGCCGTGTCATTCACATAGGTCCCGTTGGCGCTCCCAAGGTCCTCGACATAGTACTGGTCTTGGACTCTGTCGATTTTCGCGTGCTGCCGCGAGACTCCCGGGTTGTCGAGAAAGATATGCGCTTTGGGATCTCGCCCAATGATGACTGTCTCCTGTTCGAAGGCATAGTTCTGGATCGAGCGGCCCTTGAGGCTAAGCAGGATTTTCAAGATGGGCGCCATGGACATTCTCTCGTCCTCCAGTGGTACTAGCGATTAGGCTGCAGTTTCCTCTCCTCACGTGAAGGATCGGACCGGCGATTCACCAGTTCTGCACCATGCTTTCGTCGATGGAAATGACCAGTTCCACGCGGCGATTGAGTGCCCGGCCTTCGTCGGTTGTATTCTGAGCGGTCGGACGATCTTCCCCATAGCCCTTTACCTGTATGGACTCGAGGGGCAGAACGCCCGTGTCGATGAGAATGTCGGCAACGACCATGGCCCGCTCCTCGGAGAGCTGTTGGTTGAACTCCAAGGTCCCTGTATCGTCGCAGTGTCCGGCCACCAGGATGAGATCCTCTGGATACTTGCGCAGGACATCAGCCAGGTTCACGAGGATCTCGCGCCCCCCTGGCCTCAGCGTGGTGCTGTTGGTCTCAAACAGGATCTTGTCGGAGTTGACGATCAAGCTGTTGTCTGTTCTGGAGGTTTCCGCGATCTTCGAGAGTTCTTCCATTTGCATATCAAGCAATTGTTGGGCCAAGCTCTGTCTGCTGACGCTCCTCTTGACAGCCGGTGCTCGCTTAGCTTGCGTTTTGAAGGTCCCTCCCGTCCCGGTGCTCCAGCCCCGATGCGATCCACATCCGGAGATGGCTCCGAGAAGCGGGGGGCCGAGTATGGCAAACGCCACTAGGGTGCATAGCAGCCCGCGGGCGTATCTCCTTGATGTCTGCGACATAGCGCAGTCTCCTCCTAGGCGTACGATTGCCGTTCTCTCGTCAGATATCGGAAGAAGCGCGAAGACCTTTATCGTCACGGGTGGCCACAACAGACCCTTCTTGGATAGCAGCACTGCCTCTCGGCTATCCTGATGCGTGCGCAGGCTTATCCTTTCTGGGTCCAGTGCCGCAAGGTGAAAGTCAATTGACCCCGATCTCGAGTCTGGGCTAGACTCCGCCCGGTGATGCCGCAATCCCAATAATGAAAACAGGTTACTCCGATTGCGCGCGGTGCTTCTCGGGTGATGTGCCTCACTGGCCAACAGAACGCGGCGGCACTACTCTGGGGGGGGGGCGCCAATAGTGGGGAAAGACGAGATCATGCTCAGGGAACGCAAGCCCGGACGAGGTTCGGGTGGTCCAAGGCGGGCCAGTTGGCTTCCGTGGGCTTCCAGTATCGCGCTGCTCTTGATGTTCCTCACTGGCACGATTAGTTCTGCCAACCCTCCCCGAACGAGGGAAACCAAGTGGGAGGCGCCGCGATCCTCTCTGTCCCTCAAGGGCTCCTCAGACGCTGAAAGCAGGTTTGCCAAACCTGGTGAAGGGTTAGAGGCGGCGATCTCGGCTGACAGCTATCGGTTAGGGCCTGGTGACAGCCTTACGATCGGTGTCTGGGCCTTGCAGCCGGTCCAATACGATGTGGGCGTCAATGTAGAGGGCAGACTCATCATCCCTGGCGTCGCAGAGCTTCAAGTGGATGGCTTGTTCCTGGAAGAGGCGCGCGAGCTTATCAAACAAGCGGTGCTGAGGAGCTTTCATGATGCCGAGATCACCGTGTCATTGAGAGGATTGCGGAGGTTTCTTGTTCATGTCCTTGGCCAGGTGGAGAGGCCCGGAACCTATATAGGCACGGCCACTGATCGCGTTTCGGCCGCTGTCGGCTGGGCGGGGGGCTTCATGCCCTATGCCAGCCAAAGGCGAGTCTCGATCATGTGCGGAGACAGCCTGCGCGCCCGTGCAGACCTCTTCGGCTTTCTGCGCCGTGGGATCGCCAGCTGCAATCCGCAGCTCCGCGATGGCGACATCATCTATGTGCCCTATGCGCATCAGCGTTTCACCATACGGGGTGCCGTAAATGAGCCGGCTGAATTCGAGTTCCTAGAGGGGGATCGGTTCAGCGATGCGATCAGCTATGCCGGCGGCTTCACTCCCGAGGTTTTTGCCGATACGATCGAGGTCGCCCGTTATTTGGGCCCCGATCGGCATCCGGTGCGTTTCTTTGTGATCGCGGGAGGTGGCCTGGTAACCGCGCGGTCTCAGGATGAGCCGTACGTGCCCCGCGCGCTTGCCCGGTTTACCGTACAAGAGGGGAACCTGGCGCCTGAGGACAGATCGGACTATGCAGATTTCCTGCTCCAACCGGAAGACGTCATCTTTATTCGCTCGATTCCGGAGTATCGTGTCAAGAGGCTCATTGAGATTGTTGGTGAGGTCGTCTATCCGGGGTTCTATGCGATCACGGAAGGAGAGACCCGCTTATCGGATGTGATCACACGTGCCGGAGGCATCACACCCGAGGCGTTTCTCATCGAAGCCACTCTGATCCGCAGCGAGGCGATTCATCTGGAGGACAAGGAGTTCGAGAGACTCAAGAAAATTCCCCCGGCTGACATGACCGAAGACGAATACGAGTACTTCAAACTGCGGTCGCGTGAGAACCGCGGTCTCATGGTTGTAGACTTCAGCGAGCTTCTGGTGGAAGGGGACACGGGCCAGGATCTCCTGTTGCGGGGCGGGGACGTCATTACGATACCCAAGAGGAGAGATTTCGTGAGCGTTCTCGGGATGGTTCGCTCACCTGGCAACATCCTCTATGAACCCGGGCGATCTCCAAAGGATTTCATCGAGGAGGCAGGGGGCTACGCAGAGAAGGCCGATCGGGGAAAGACGCGGATCATCAAGGCGTCCACTGCCGAATGGGTTTCCCTTGGTGACGTTGAGGAGGTCGAACCTGGGGATACGATTTGGATACCAGAGAAGCCCGAGCGCCACTATTGGCAGGTCGTGAAGGAAATCATCTTGGTTGCGACGCAGATCGTCACCATCTACCTGGTTGTGGACACTGCCGTGAACAACTAGCCCCACTTCTCACTAGGCCTCGTCAAGACGGCCGCCGCGGCGTGTCTGGAGTGACTAGGTTTTCCGGGGGCATGTACTCACTCGCGGTACATCGCCTTGATTGCGCCCCAGCGTGTCCGATGCGTTGCAGACGGACAAGGGTTGGGTTCACAGCTGTCAAGATCCCCGAACCACTGACCTCCATATACAGTACAGTCGGGATGAGTCATAATGTAACAGTTGCCCCCGATGCAGCATACGCCATCCGGCCATCCTAGCGGACACGGGTTCGGATCACACTCGTGTATGGACGGGATCCACTCCCCACCCAAAGCAGCACATTCGGGCTGCGTCAGGATGGAGCACTCACCCGACACGCAGCAGGCGGCTTCGGGGTCCGCAGGGCAGGCGTAGGTCCCGTCTGTGTTGATGCCCAGGCCACCGAATACTGTGGCTTCGTACAACGTAGGCACAATGAGGCAGTTCCCCCACCCGCCGAAGCCATGCGAGGGATCAGAGGTCAGTTGAAGAATCTCCTCCCCGTAGTATCCGTAGGCATAGCCGGTGAAGTAGTAGACGGGGACGTAGTTGCCTGTCCAGGCATCTCCCGTCACGACGCATGCCGTCCCCTCATTCGGAGCTGGCCAACCGGCTGTAGGAATCTCAAGTCCCGCGGCGTCGGGAAAGCATGGACCGACGGCGGAAAACGCGAAGACACGGGCATCGTAGTCACCTAGGCCGAACTGCGTTGCGCACCACTCCTTGTCCTCATCCCAGGCGGCCAAGACATACCACACCACACCGACAGCTGTGCTGGTGTCGATTCGGTTCACCTGCTCCTCGGCGCTGCTGATCGCGAAGGGCGCATATGCGCCACACCAACCCTCGATCGGGGGATCATGTGTGTACTCGATCTGCGCCTCGTAGTGCGCGATAAAAACGCCATTTTCGAGATTCGCTGACTCGGCGCTGGCCAGGCTGACAGTACAACCGAGCAACACCAACCAGATGAGTAGCTTTTTCATACGGATTCACCTCCTCGCGGTGCCAGAATCCAGGCAGATGAGCGATTCGAGCCTTCTTGCATCGCCCCAGTCGCCATTGGCACCTTGTCTCCGCCAACCTCCCCGCAACGGCAACCGGCCGAGTGCACAAAACCAGCGACCCCAGTTTCGACACCAATGGAACGCGGTTAGCTGCCCGATGTATCTAATCACCCTTGCTGAACACCGCCTTGATTTCGCCCCAAGAGGTCTTCAGGGTCGCCGGCGGAGCATCGCAGCCAATCGATCCGGCACCGATCAACCCGCAGGTAGGAGCGTTGTCGGGGGCACAAGGTGACGACCCTGCTATGCTGAAGTCCCCGTTTTCGGGATCACAGAACTGCGGGTCTTCCCAGATGTTTCCATTGACGCCGTATTGATCTTCGATGCACCCGCACCAATCGCCCCCGGGATTACCATATACGTTGCAGCATGATAGGCTAGCGACGCAGCCGGCATGGCAATAGACGGCTTCCCCTTCAATGCTGAATGCAATAATGGTGTTCTCCACCTGCGGCGAGGACAACGCAGAGCAGATGATCCCTCCTGCGCATTCGTGTCCAGTGTTCCCATAGAACGTGCAGTTCGTGACCACGGCATCCCCCCTACAGCTCAGCCCCCCGCCAAACGAGGCCCAATTGCCGGAGAACGTGCACCCGTCCAGCACGGTCATCCCCGCATCACACTGTACGCCGCCACCATCCAAGGCGCTATTGCCCACGAAAGCACAGTTGATGAGGGTACCCTCCCCACCACACGCCTCAACACCGCCGCCGAGCTCAGCAGCAGTGTTCCCCAGAAAAATGCAGTTAGCAATCAGTACGGTGCCCGAGAAAACTACTCCGCCGCCGTGGGTAGCATACCCATTCTCGATCGTGACTCCCTCCAAGACCAATTCAGATCCACTCTCGGGGTAGAGGTAGAATCCACGGTGATGCTCCGTCTCGCTCCCCCCGCAATCAATAACGCAGGCCTCGGGGTTTCCCATCTGTGACCGAACTGTAATTGCCAGGCCTACGCCCTGGATGTCCCTGTTTCCGTCACCGGCGAACGTTCCGTCGGTCAGCTCAATGATGTCGCCGTCATCGGCTGCATCGATAGCGGCCTGAATCGTGGGAAAATCCCCAGAGCCATCAGGCCGAACGATATACGTCTCACCATAGGCAGACTCCAGTATTGGGAGACACAGGATAACACCCAGAATCAGGTACCTCATCACAGCCCTCCCGGTTTCTTGGGCTCCCGATACACTGCGCCGCGTACGCACTCGAAGCGCGCCTGACCCTCAAGTCATCATCTTACCAGGACAACCCGTTTCGTTACAGACCTCTCCCCCATGGTAAGCTGCCATAGGTAGATCCCACTCCCCAGGCATTGTCCCCTGTGGTTACCTCCATCCCGGTAGACAGAATACGTGCCCGGGCGTTGATCCGCATCGAATATCGACTTCACCGCGCGACCCGAGACATCAAGAATCCTCAGGCGCACACGCACACAAGCCTCTATGTTTTCTGCCTTTCCCGGAACGCTGTACCGCAGACAGGTACTGTGAGTGCACGGGCTGGGACCCAGCTGGACAATACATGGTACTGTTGGCATATACGCGGGCTCCCCGTCAGTCTCCGAAAAACCACACCCCCGTGGCCGCGCCCCGATGAGGCCACACTCCGGATTGTGATACGGTACACACGGAGAATTGGCCCGTAGCGTGTAGGGGTCATCCAGAATGGCCTCTCCGCAGAACATAGGATCCAAAGACATGTTGCCGTTGATGCCATACTGGTCTGCGATGCACCCCACCCAATCGCCGCCGGCATTGTTGTAGAGATCGCAGCACGTGAGGCTTGCGCTGGCGCCGCTGCCGTCGCACGCAATGCCTGCTCCTTCACGGCCGAAGGCGACGATGTTGTTCTCAAGGATGGCGGAGGCATCGGTGCCGACGCTCACCGCCGCGCCCTCGTAAGCGAAGTCATCGTAGAAGGTGCAGTGGGTGACTGTGACCGCGGCGCTGTCTGTGCAAGCGACGCCCCCTCCGGTCAAGGCCTCGTTGCTCCAGAATGTGCTGCTATCCAAAGTGGGAAGGCTGCCATTGCCTGTGAAGTGTGCGCCGCCACCTCCATCCGCGGCTATATTGGCCTTGAAGGTGCACCCCTCAAGGGCCGGCGATCCGCTGGCGCAGTAGATGCCGCCGCCCAGATTGCCCTCATTGGCTTCGAAAGTGCACGCCACAACGCTGGGGCTCGCACCCGCCATGCAGGCGAGCCCGCCACCAAGACCATTTGAGGCGAGATTGCCCGTGATGGCGCAGTGCTCGATCCTGGGCGAACTGCCGTGGCAGAGGATTCCAGCGCCTTCCCCGTTCTCATAGACACCACCGAGGATCTTCACTCCGGCCAGAAGCGTGCCGGATCCTTCGCCGGAGACGAATTGGAAACCACGGTGCGGATCGGCGACGAGGCCCTCGGCGTCAATGATGCACGCCTCTGGATTACCATACCGCGACCGGACCGTAACGGCCTTGCCGATGAAGTCGACATCCCGGTTGCCCTCGCCCGTATAAGTGCCATCGGCGAGTTCGATCGTGACACCTTCGGCCACGGCGTCGATGGCTGCCTGGATCGTAGCGAAATCGCCCGTGCCGTCGGGCTTGACTAAGTAGGCGGTTCCACCGATCGGGATCGTCTCGTCATAGCGGAAGTAGTTGGCGTTGGTCACCGTGATCCGCAGCGTACCGGGTTGGGTCTGGGGGATGATGCTCATCGTCTGTGGCGCGCCGGTGGCGTCCGCCACGCCGATGATCTCGCCGTCGACTGTGAGGGCCACAACTGCGCCGGCGTTGGCCTGGAAGGCGAACATGTCGGTGTTTAGTGGACAGGAATCATAGTGGAAGACATCGAGTTCCTGCGGGACCTCAGAGTACATCGTCAGGAAGGCGTCGCCGTGGTGGTGGAAGAGGTGATAGGTCACTTCCTTGTTGCCCGTATTCCACGGCCACTCGCTTCCAAAGAGGAACCACTTGCCGGAGATCATGCCCCAGGCAGTGCGCAGGTTCGTGGAGCCCATGTTGTCTGAACCGGCCAGCGGATAGTCCGGCATGAATTCCGGCCACAATTCATCGAACATGCCCCAAATAAAGGTGTCGTTTACGAATGAATATGACGTCTCTGAAGCAGCGATCACTCCCAGGGCACCGTGCACCATTCTGTGGAAAGCCTCTGTGAAACACTCGCTCTCCCAGTTGTACATCCCGGTCAGGCAGTTGATACTGAAGACAAACGGGAACAGATCATTGGACAAGCCGGCGAGATCCGGGATGTGGTAGTCTGGTTCGCCCCATCCGTCCATCCAGCCATGATCGCGGTGCAGGAGCATGTAGGCGCCTGAATTGATATCGGTGTTGAGGCGCTCAGCGTTGCCGCCCCAGTCTGTCAGGTGTTCGGGCGTGGCCGGGATGTAGCCCAAGCCGTTGGGCCCGAAGTAATCCACGAGGATATCGGTATTGGCACTCGTCGACCAAACGGTGCCGGGCGTGCCCGTGAAGATGGCATATTCGCGCACCGGGTCTTTGCCGAGGATGTTGGTCTGGAAGCCAAAGACGATCTCGGTGCAGAGGATGAACCAGCGGTCAGTCTGCCAGCCGCCAGCCATGATCGGATGATCGTAGAAGTCCGGATCCGTGTATGGCTCCCTTTCATAGGAGAGCATTTTTATGATCATGGTCTCCAACTCGGCGGCCCCGCGCGCCGTGATGCGGCCATGCGCCATCTCGGGCAGATGGTCGCCATCCACATCGGCGTAGATGTTGTCGGAAACGCAGGTGCTGTTGTAGATAGGTGAAGTGATGCCTATGTCGCGATCGCCGGACTCGGGGTAGTCACCCAAGATCATGAAGGCGACGGGCGGGATATCCCAGCTGTTATACGCATTGTCCAGCCATGCCTCTATCTCAGCGGCGCTAGTGCCACCGATATCCGAGGTCGTGAACACCTCTGTGCTGATGCCTTGGAGCTTGCGCCAGGCCTTGAGAGTATCTCCCCAAGCGATGAAGTCAGGATTGTCGGGCGTGATGATGACATACTCATAGCCCTCGCGGCTGTCCGACAGTGAGCCGAAGTCCATCTTGGGCAAGGACGCATAATTGATCAAATGGCTTTCCAGAATCGGCTCCCAGTAGCGGTTGCGCAGGCGGTCTTCGCCAAACAGACCATTGCCGCCGTGGAAGGCGACCCGCACCTCCAGCTCCGTGTAGACGATGAGCTCCTTGGTTACCGGGTTATATTGGAACGGCGTGATCCCCACAGCGACCACATCCACGCCACGCATCTGATGGGGCTCCGAGATGAGTGCTGGGCTACTGGGATAGAGGGCGTTTCTTGTGTAGATCGCTAGATCTTTCTGGTAGACAAGAGGTGAATCGTCGTTCTGCAGCGGGATCACAGGCGCCGGGGCAACCTCAACGTTGTGGTAGACCAGCGTACGTGAGGAAACGATCTCCAGCGTGGCTGTGGCGCCCTCGGGCAGCCCCACGAGCCGGCTCTCGCCAGGCAGATCCGGCGCGCCCGCATTGTTCGGGAGGAAGACGTTGGGCAGGCAGATCTTCTGCATGGTCTCCCCGTCGATCTCGAGAGGCTCAAATGCGAACGAATGCACCTCGTGGCGGATCTCGACCCCAGCCACTCCCTGGGACTGAAGCCTGATACCCGGCTCTCCCGTAGCGCCCTCGATCTCGATGACCTCCGCGGACGCTGATCCGACGTAACTTACTACAAGAACAAGAGTTACAAGGACCAAAACGAGCATAGACTGTGATGCAGATCTCATGGGATCTCTCTCCTCCTGGGGCCGGCCGGGGCCGGCGGGGGTGGCAATTGCGTACTTCCTATACAATTATACATTGCAGACCCAGATGTTGGCTATGAGAACCGGGGCCAAGCGCAGGAAACGCATGTCTTATTGGCGGAGAATCCGAGTGCCTGGTAACCTCTTGTGGCCATCCAACCTCTTGTGGCCATCCAACCTCTTGTGGCCATCCAACCTCTAGAAGCCCGGCGCGAAAACCGATCTCCTTTGCGTACATGCTCATTTGCTGGAATAGTAAAGCTATCTGAGGTTATCTAGGATTATCTGAGGTGATCTGAAGTTATCTAAGGAGGGAAATGCGATGCCTCGGTCAATCAGCCTGGGCCTGCCAATCCTCGTTGCGACGACTGTCCTGCTGTCGGTCCAGGCCATCAGCGCGCAGGATGGGCACGGAGTACCCGAACTGACTCGTGCCATAATCGCCAGATCGGTTGTCGATCGCGAGCCGGTCGATCCGGGAACGGTATTCCCCGCCGATGTAGGCAGAGTTGCCTGCTTCACCCAGATCCAGAGCGCCGCGAGCCAGACACACATCATTCACGTCTGGTACTGGAAGGATCAGGAGATGGCGCGCGTCGAGCTGCCGGTGAGATCGCTCTCGTGGCGGACCTGGTCAACCAAACGCATTCTGAGCGAGTGGGTGGGGCCGTGGAAAGTGGTGATCTTGGACCCGGACGGAACCGAACTCGGAACACTGCCCTTTGAGGTTTCCGGATCTGCCTCCAAGTCCTAGCCCTGCTGCGGCCATAATCCTCGACCGAAAACGCGTGCTATCGCGCGGGCAATAGCGGTTTGCGAGGTTTTTCGCACGATTTGACCACCATTGGCACGCGGCCGCAGGTGATGCACCTCCAAGAAGTGCGTGCTGGTGCATCCCGGGGCTCGACAGCGATACCTGTGCGATCATTCAAGAACATGCTTGAGCAGCCGCCCATCTAACTTCTTCTCATGCCAGAGCTTATGGCATAAGCTGCACAACGATACGAGGTTTTCTGGGTCGTTCGTGCCA
>JAGMDA010000418.1 GCA_023128935.1 Candidatus Eiseniibacteriota bacterium
CCTCAAGAGCTGCGAGAATACCGAGGAGCGAGTTCCTGAGTGGCAGAGGTTCGATTTCACAAAGCTGCGCATAGAGTTGGGCTTGGAAGATTAGGTCACACTGCCACTTCCCCTGCCAGAGCGCCAGACCCTCGATGACAAACGGCAGTTGCCCGGGTGTGAACGGGCAGGCCACTTGATTGGGATGCCCTTCAATGCATTCGGCGAGTATGGAGAGAGAGTTCTAGTCCTCGAAGGCCAAGGCTTCTTTCCACTCCTCGGTCAGTCCATAGCGGCAAACCATTGCCAGGAGCGTTTCCCGGTTCCACTCCTCGCCAAGCCCTATGCACATACGCTGAATATCCCGAAGATGCTTCTGGGATCTTCCCTCACTGAAAAACTGCAATTTGCGCAGAATCACATACTCTGGAGGAGCCAGGCGGATGCGGTCGGTACCCAACGACACGAGCCGAACGTGTTCGAGTCCCCACAGGTGCAGGCCATCCCGGCGGGCCAAATACAGGTCGGCCTTGAAACCCGTATCGTGGTGGATGAGGTTCAGATGGCCACGTTCTGCGCGCGCCTGCTCCAACCTAATGACGTCGACCGGTGGGCAGTAGAACTGGTCGAGGGGGAAGGCCGCGGCGAACTCTTCCACGCCTTCGAGGGGCAGGACCAGAACGATGTCTACGTCGTTCGTCATGCGTGGCTCGCCGTAGTAAATGGCGGCGATGCTGCCGGACACCATGTAGCGCAGACGGAGCTGTTCTAGCCTCCTAGTGAAGAGCAGAAACAGTTCAGTTTCGGACATGGAGGAAGATCTCCTTGACCCGTTGCTGAACCTGCTCAGCGGTCCAGTCGGTGTGCTGCTCGCGTATAGCGGCTTCCTTGAGCTTCCGGGCTGACCAGTAGAGCTGGAAGGCCGCACGCCACTTGTTCTCACCGCTCATGCGTCGGAGGACGGCAACATACTCTGGTGTCAGCTTCGATCCCATGCGTTGAGGATACCATCCTTCTACCGCACTACCAAGGGTCCGACCCGGCCATCGGAGAGGCTGCCAGGCCGTAATGCCTCGGCGCAATGGAAAACCTGTGGGGCCCTCATCGCTTTTGGCAGCCGCGACTTGCGTGCCATGTCGAGCATGTGACCCAGATAAGTGTGATCGTCATGCTGCATATTGAATTTCGGCCTGGGCTAGGATCCGATCCTTGAGACGAGGATTCAGGGACCGGAATGTTAGCAGATCCACTCTACGATTCCCGAAGAGCGCAGCGATCTCCTGTTCAATGCGATAAAGCCCGAAGAAACCTGGGACGTGCTCCGGTTCGAACTCGACTAGTACATCAACATCGCTGTCGGGGCTGAAGTCATCTCGCAACACCGAACCAAACAACGCCAACCGACGGATCCTGTGCTTCCTACAGAACGATCACTGGAAATCCAGCGCGTTCTCTCAAAATCTCTCACGATCACTGGAAATCCCCCGCGGTCTCTCGAAATCTCTCACGATCATTCAAGAACCCGCATGAGCAGCCGTTCGTCTAACTAAACAATAAGCCACTGGCTACGCCAGTGGTATGAGCAATGGATTCGACAGTGATTAGTTGAAAGAATCTCCCCCCTGGAAATGGTTGGGCAACCAAGGAGGGAGATTCTAATGGAACAACAATTTAGGAGGTTGGCACATTCAATCTGGGACTGCAAGTATCATGTAATTTGGATTCCTAAGTATCGTAGGAAGGAGCTCTATGGCAAGAGGCGGGAGATCGTTGTCAGAACAATCAAGAAGTGGGCGCAGATCAAAGAGGTGGTGATTCTGGAGGGGCACGCAATGAAGGATCACATTCACCTGTGCCTGGCAATCCCGCCTAAGTACAGCGTTTCTGGAATGATCGGGCTCCTGAAAGGCAAGAGTGCTTCTGAGGTGATGAGCTTCGGAACGCGGGCGAGCCGGATGGTACGGGGGAGGACGTTTTGGGCTCGGGGATACTGCGTGAGCACGGTGGGATTGGACGAGGCTACGGTTCGTGAATACATACGCAATCAGGAAAAGGAGGATCGGCGGCAGGAGGAGTTCAACCTACTGTGAAGAAAGGCAAGCGGTGATGGGCCCTCCTATGGGGGGCTCGTCATGCCACCAGTTTACTGGTGGTATTGACTTCTTGTCATGCCAGAGCTTATGGCATGCGCTGCAGAGCACTATGAGGTTTTCTGGGTCGTTCGT
>JAGMDA010000419.1 GCA_023128935.1 Candidatus Eiseniibacteriota bacterium
CACAACGATTACTTGCAGGTTCTGTATGAATGTGGAGTGATTGGCCTGCTGCTGATGCTGGGCGCGATGATCTGGATGATACGGGACAACTACGCTTTCAAGGACACCTGGGATGGCAAACCCAATAGGTATCGCATAAGCCTGCTGGCCAGTTTCGGCTGCATAGCCTCCAATGCCTTCGGAAACTTCGTCTGGCAGATCGGACCCACCATCTTCTATACGGTGATGGTGGTGGGGCTCCTGCACAACAAGGATGGGGACGAGGAAACAGACCTGCTCGTGGCGCAAGCGGACGAAGACCGCCTGAACCGGCGCGTGGCTGCCGCCGGGAGATGGGTGGCGGGCCTGTTTCGGGGGAGGGGCGCAGCGCGGCCAGCGCGCGGGAGCGTGGCCGTGCCACCGAAGAAGCGGCGGAAGAAATAGCCGGACGAGATCAAGCATGAAGTTGTGCTGCGTCATCAACGGACTCGAGACCGGTGGCGCGGAAATGATGCTCTGCCGCCTGCTCGGCCGCCTGGATCGGGATCGGTTTGAACCGGTCGTTATTTCATTGATCGACAAGGGAACCCTCGGCGAGTCGATTGAGACGCTCGCCGTGCCGGTCTATGCGCTCGGCATGTCACGCGGCCGTCTGTCGGTGCGCGGGTTGTGGCGTCTGACGCGGCGGCTTGGGCTGCTGAAGCCGGATCTGATCCAGGGCTGGATGTATCATGGCAATTTGGCCGCGCTTGTTGGCCGGTACTTGGCTTCGCCGCGCAGCGCACTGCTCTGGAATATCAGGCACTCCATCTCCGATCTTGCTGATGAAGGGCGCAGCACGGCGTGGGCCATCCGCGGCGGCGCGCTTCTCTCGCGCTCCTGCGGAAAGATCATCTACAACTCCGCGGTGAGCGCGCGCCAGCACGAGGCGCTGGGATACCGATCCGACCGGCGGGTGGTGATCCCCAATGGCTTTGACTGCGAGGAGTTCAAGCCCGCACCCGGTGCAGGCGAGGCCCTGCGAAAATCCTTATGTCTAGCACCTCAGGACCTCCTGATCGGCCTAATCGGGCGACATCACCCAGTGAAGGATCATGCCAACTTCTTCCGTGCCGGTAGCAGGCTGATAGCGACGCACAAGCGGGTGCGTTTTGTGCTGGCGGGCCGGGGAGTGGAGCCGGCCAATGCCACCCTCACAGCGCTGATTCGGGAGAACGGATTAGACGATCGTGTCCGCCTGCTCGGTGAGCGCCGGGATATGCCGGATCTGCTGGCTGGACTGGACATCGCAACATCGTCTTCCTTTGGTGAGGGTTTTCCAAACGTGATCGGTGAAGCCATGGCCTGCGGTGTTCCCTGTGTTGTCACGGACGTGGGGGATTCATCCAGACTCGTGGGCGATACGGGTTGTGTCGTACCGGCGCGGGATCCGGAGGCCTTGGCGCGCGCATGGGGTGATCTGATAAAGAGCGGAAGGGATCGCAGAAGGCGGTTGGGAGAGAAGGCGCGGCAGCGGATCGTGCGGGAATTCTCACTGGATGCCATCGCGCGCCAGTACGAAGTGCTCTATCAGGAAATGGCAGGCAGGAAGCGGCAGGGTTTGCGAGCAGCGGGGGCGTGATTTGAAAGTCTGTCAGATCTGCGCGGTTGACATATCGCACAAGATCCTACTGGCGGCCCTCAACAAGAGCATTGTTACAGCCGGACACGATCTGGTACTGGTCTCCTCGCCGGGTCCCCATTTCGACACTCTCAAGGCAGAGGGCTATCGCGTCGTAAGCATCAATATCGCGCGGAACCAAAATTTCTTCTCGCACATGAAGAGCGTAACGGAGCTCTATCGCTTCATGCGGCGCGAGTCGTTTGATCTGGTTCATGTTCACACGCCCGTGGCGGCGCTTTTGGGCCGCATAGCTGCGCGTCTCGCGCGTGTTCCGCTTGTCGTCTACACGGCCCATGGATTCTATTTCCACGAGAACATGCCCGCACCGCAAAGGGCCTTTCACCAAGGACTGGAGAAGTGGGCCGGTCGCATGACGGATTTTCTCTTCACCCAATCGGCCGAGGATGCTGCCACGGCACGGGATCTGAAGCTCTTGCCCGCGGATCGCATCCTGGCGATTGGAAACGGGGTTGAGTTGCGGAGGTTCGATCCGCACTGTGCCGGACACCGGCGCCAAGAGACGCGGCGAGAGCTAGGACTTCCCGACAGCGCACGGGTTATACTAAGTATGGGGCGTCTGGTGCGTGAGAAGGGCTATGGGGAGCTTTTTCAAGCGCTGTCCAAGATGAAAGCAGATGCCCTACCGGATCATCACCTGCTCGTAGTGGGGTCGCGGCTGGACAGTGACAGGGATGACGGCCTGAGGGCAGAAATCCGCCGCGTGGAACAGGATTCGGACCTGAAGCGGCGAGTACACTTCTTGGGTCAGCAGGAGGATATCGCCGGATTACTCAGCGCATCTGATATATTCGTTCTACCATCGCATCGCGAGGGCATGCCCCGGTCCATTATCGAGGCCATGGCCTCGGGCCTGCCGGTTGTGGCGACAGACATCCGCGGGTGCCGCGAGGAGGTAGTCGCGGGCACGACAGGTTTGCTCGTTCCGGTGGGCGATGTGGACGCCCTGGCAGCGGCCCTGGCCGAGCTGGTGAGCGATCCTGAGAAGGCGCGCGCGATGGGTGCAGCCGGGCGGCAGCGGGCTCAGGCGCTCTATGACGAGTCGGCTGTGGTCGCGCGCCAGCTGGAGGTTTATCAGCAGCTACATGAAACGGCTTGTTGACATCGGCGGATCGCTGTTGATGCTGATCCTCACGCTTCCCGTGATGATCGTTGTTGCTCTGCTGATCCGGATTGGCCTGGGCCGGCCGGTTCTGTTCCGCCAAGAGCGGCCGGGAAAAGGAGGCGTGGTCTTCACGCTGTATAAGTTTCGATCCATGAGCGAGAAGCGGGATGCCTCGGGGGAACTGTTGCCGGATGAGGAAAGGCAAACTGCCCTGGGTGCTCGACTGCGCGCGTTGAGCCTGGATGAACTGCCGCAGCTGTGGAATGTTCTCCGGGGTGAGCTCAGCCTCGTGGGCCCGCGACCCCTACTGGTCGAGTACCTGCCGCTCTATACATCAGAGCAAGCCAGGCGGCACGAGGTGAAACCGGGGATCACCGGATGGGCGCAGGTGCGGGGCCGCAACGCCTTGACCTGGGAAGATAAGCTGGCACTCGATGTTTGGTATGTGGATCATCGATCTTTCTGGCTGGATCTGAAGATCCTCTGGTGGACCCTTGGAGAAGTCTTGCAGCGCCGAGGCATCGGTCACGCGGGCGGGGCAACGATGCCCCGGTTCACAGGCAGCCGGGAGAAGGGGATGACGTGAGATCACAGGTGGAGTCGCAGGTTGTTATCATTGGTGCTTCGGGCCATGGACGTGTAGCGCTCGATCTCCTGCAGGCGGCGGGGTGCGGGATGGCCGGCTTTATCGATCGGGGGATGGATCCAGGCAGCGAGATCAATGGGGCGCATGTGCTCGCACGAGAGCCTGAAGAGTGCGAGTTGCTCGGCAAGCCGGAGGTAGGTTGGTTCGTGGCGCTCGGCGACAATGCAACGCGCAGGAGCATTTGCCAGCGGATCATTAAGCTGACCGGTAGGCCACCGGTGAATCTGATCCACCCGAGTGCGATAGTCAGTCCGAGCGTCACATTGGGACATGGTGTCTTCATCGGCCCTGGCGCCGCCGTCAACGCCAACAGCTCCCTGGCCGATGGCGTCATTGTCAACACCGGAGCCACTCTGGATCATGATGCCCAAGTGGGCGCCTACGCTCAGATCTCGCCCGGGTGCCATCTGGCGGGAAATGCCGTGCTCGGTGCGCTGAGCTTCCTTGGGGTGGGGTGCTGCCTTATCCCAGGCCGTAGCGTTGGCGCCGGAGCCATGGTGGGAGCTGGCGCCGTGGTTGTGCGGGACATCCCCGAGCGGGTGGTGGCCATGGGCTCTCCGGCACGCGTGACGCGCCAGATCTCGAACAGCGACCCAACCTCTGCTCCTCGGTGACTTCTGGGGAGCCCTAGCGTGGGCTTTTCGCCAGGCCTACCCCGACCCCATCAACAAGATCCAGGCACCCTTATCTCACCAAGACGACCCGGCCCGTCAGCACCTCGCTCCCGGAGACCAACCGGATGAAGTACACTCCTCCCGGCACTCCTGCACCGCTGTCATCCGTCCCATCCCATAGGAAGACGGCGGCTGTTGCCGCGGTGACGTCCTCTGTAAGGGTGCGAACCCGCCTCCCCCCACCGTCGAAGACCCGCAAGGAGGCTGAGGTGCGGGTGGCAGCCGATGGGACACGGCACCGGATGTGCGTCTCTCCCGAAAACGGATTGGGCGCGCCGGCTTCCAGGAACATCCCAGGGGCGACCATCTCGCCCTCGATCCCCTGCGGATCACACCCGACCGGCCAAGCCCCGATCAGATCGCATTCGGGATTAGGGGGAGAGAAGGGCGCGCACGGGGAATCGATCTGCAGCGAGAAGTTACCCTCCTCCGGGTCGCAGAAGAGCGGATCCTCGCTGATGTTGCCGTTGATGCCGTATTGATCGGCAATGTGACCCACCCAGTCACCGCCGGCGTTCCCGAAGACGTCGCAGCACGTGAGGGTCGCACTGCTCGAACTGCTGCAGAGGATCGCCTCTCCGGATGTGCTGAAGGCGAGCACCGCGTTTTCGAGGAAGACGTGGCCGTTGACCTCACAGGCCACCGCGGCCCCTCCTTCGTACGCTACGTTCTCGTGGAACGTGCAGTTCCTGATCGTCACCTCAGAGTCTTCCTCACACATCACCGCTCCGCCGCGCTCAGCGTCGTTTCCCCAGAAGGTGCAGCCTTCGACGGTCACGTGGGCACGGTCGGCACACTCGATGGCGGCACCGAACCAGGCAGAGTTCCCGATGAAGGTGCACCCGGTGATCGTCGGCTCGGTATCCACCCAGCAGATCACCGCGCCGCCAAACGTCGTCGAATTCGCAATGAACGTGCAGTTCGTCAACGTGGGGGTGCCGTAGGAGGCGAAGCAAACCGCCCCACCGATCATGGAGGCCGTACAGTGGGTGAAGAAGCAATCCCGGATGGTCGGGCTGGCTCCGCCCCAGCAGCGCACCGCACCCCCCGGCCCCTGGGCTCCCTGGGTGACAGTGACTCCCTCGAGAATGGATCCGGATCCCTCCCCGAGACTGAAGTCGAATCCGCGCGTCACACCCTGGCAATCGATGATGCACCCGTTCGGATCCCCGGTTTGCGAACGGATGGTGATGGCTTTGCCTTGGTAGTTGACGTTCCGGTTTTCGGGGCCATAGAAGGTGCCGACAGTCAGCTCGATGGTATCTCCGTCTACGGCTGCAGTCACGGCAGCCTGGATGGTGGGGAAGTCTCCGGTGCCCTCGGGGTTGACGACGTAGGTGTCCCCCGATGCGGTTGCAACAAGACCGAGGATCGCACTGCTGATCAGGATGGAGCGTCGCATGGTTGGCCTCCATGACTCGTGCTCAGGAAGCATTCGTGGCCCGAGAGTCATAAGCTTACTCATATCGTAACATCGATTGGTCAAGAGTAAAACGTCTGAATCGCGGCTTCTCGTTGATACTGCTCCCACGTACGCCCCCTCCTTGCGACTACCTAACGCAAGAGCGCCTTGATCCCTCCCCAGGTTGCCGTCCGTGTCGGAGTTCCCCCACAGCCAACCTCCTGAGCTCCGATCAGATCGCACTCGGGATTCGGCGGAGAGAAAGGTGCGCAAGGGGAGTCGTCCTGCAGAGTGAAATCTCCGGCACCGAGGTCACAGAAAAGCGGATCGGTGGCGATGTTGCCTTGGGTCCCGAGCTGCGGCGCGATGCATCCGATCCAATCACCACCGTCGTTTCCATAGAGGTCGCAGCAGATCAGGGTGGCGCCGGAGGACTCCAGACAGCATAGGGCCTTACCACTGCTGCTGAAGGCGATGATCGTGTTCTGCAAACTCGGCGCGGCTTCCCGCACCGTCAGCCCGCCCCCCTGGGAGGCTGCGTTTGCCACCAGTGTGTCGAAAAGACAATCCGTCACGGTCGGGGAGGAATCGAGCTGGATGCCCAGCCCGCCACCCATCTTGGCCTAGTTCGCAGTGGGACAGCAACCGAGGATAGAGGGGGAGGAGGAGCTGTCACAATAGACGCCTCCGCGGAAACTCCAGCCGGGCAGATGGCCGCCGCTAATCGTGAGCTCGCGGAGAACGGTCCCGCCTGTTTCGCCGGAATGGAAATAGACTCCGCAGCTGTGGAATGTTCTCCAGGGTGAGCTTAGCCTCGTGGGCCCGCGACCGCTACTGGTCGAGTACCTGCCGCTCTACACGCCAGAGCAAGCCAGGCGGCACGAAGTGAAACCGGAGATCACCGGTGGAGTCGCAGGTTGTTATCATTGGTGCTGCGGGCCATGGACGTGTAGCGCTCGATCTCCTGCAGGTGGCGGGGTGCGGGATGGCCGGCTTCATCGATCGGGGGATGGATCCGGGCAGCGAGATCAATAGGGTGCTGACTTATCCCAGGCCGTAGCGTTGGCGCCGGAGCTATGGTGGGAGCTGGCGCCGTGGTTGTGCGGGACATCCCCGAGTGGGTGGTGGCCATGGGCTCTCCGGCACGTGTGACGCGCCAGATCTCGAACAGCGACACAACCTCCTGAACGAGTGCGGTTGGACTTGGTCGCTTTCCAGACAACCGCCCGAACGGACGCGATCGGGATTGGTTGCCTTCCCCAGAACCTCTTCCAAGGAAGGCGGGAAGGCGGGAAGCTGGGACAGCATGGCCGAGAGGCATCCGCAGGCCTCGCCCTCCATGTTGCCTGACCCCCGATGCTACCTCATCCACGATGTTGCCTGGCCCCCGATCAGTCGAGATGACTCGAGCTCACTGGCGGTCACGCACGATCACTCGAAATCACGCACGATCATTCAAGAACATGCTTGAGCAGCCGCCCGTCTAACTTCTTCTCATGCCAGAGCTTATGGCATGTACTGCACAACGCTACGAGGTTTTCTGGGTCGTTCGT